>CAMVAB010000031.1 GCA_947165335.1 uncultured Pseudomonadota bacterium
TAAAGACGAGATTTAAATTCATCTAATTCATCACCCTTTAAATCTTCGTTTGGTATTGCGACGCGGTCAATGATAACCATGATATTATGTTTTTTATTTTTATCGAGTTGTGGCACAGATGATAAATCATACAATATTCCATCTACTATGGCACGCTGATAACCCTGCTTTATCAAAAACGCTATTTCTTTTTTATATTCGCCTTTGCGATCGCGAACCATTGGTGCCATTATGAAAAATTTCACACCATGTGGTATCTTCAAAGTCCATTCAACCATTTCTGCAACAGTTTGTGATTTAATTGGTAAACCTGTTACAGGCGAATATGGAACACCAATACGCGCCCACAAAAGACGCAGATAGTCATATATTTCTGTCACGGTTCCCACCGTTGAACGTGGGTTCTTTGATGTAGTTTTTTGTTCAATAGAAATAGCCGGAGACAAACCTTCGATTAAATCGACATCTGGCTTTTTTTGCATATCCAAGAATTGACGCGCATATGAAGACAAAGATTCAACATATCTGCGTTGTCCTTCGGCATAGATAGTATTAAATGCCAACGATGATTTACCGGAACCGGACACGCCAGTTAACACCACCAATTTATTTTTTGGCAGATCCAGATCTATATTTTTAAGATTATTTTCGCGTGCACCGCGAATTTTTAACGTTCCAGCCATAGTGAATATATAGTTAAAAATTATACAAAATCAATGCATTACAAATATAAAAATTAGTCCGCAAATCCAACAGATTTCAAAGCATCTGGAGCCATTGAAATCCCGGATTTTTTGGTATTGGCAGGTCCCAGTTTCTTTATCAGTTGACCGTCAACCCAAACATCCATTGCGCCGACATTACCAAATGTTGCTTTGAATTTATCATTTGCAGGCATATAGTATACATCACCTGGGACTAACACACGTGAAAAAACACTATTACCACGAGCGTCTTCTATTTTTACCCAAGATTCTTTTTCAGCCTGTAAAACGACCCTTGATTCTTTGCGGTTTTTCACTTCAAATTTTTCACGCACCGGATATCTGAAGTCAGGTTCTTTGACAACAACCGCTGCTGCTGCATCATTATTGTTCGCAACATTTTGCGTGTCTGTTTTTGTATTACCAGACAACAATGCAATTAACAAAATCAAAACCAACAAAGCCGCGGCACCACTTGCAAACCAAACCCAATGCTTTTTTACATAATCGAACGATGTTTTATACCATTGCAAAAATAATTCTTTGTTGATTTTAATTGGTTGTTTTGGTTGAACATTTTTTTCTTCTTCTTTTGTTTCTTCAGAAACCATGCCCAATTCACGTTTTAATTTAGCAATAACTTCATCTGGATCCAACCCTAATTCCACAGCATAATTGCGCGCAAACCCAAGGATATAAACATCTTCTGGAATGATACGATAATTGCCTTCTTCTAGCGCTGTTAGAAAATCTTCGCGGATGCACAATAATTTAGCAATCGTTGCAATTTCACGTTTTCTGCGACCTGTTGTGCGTGCGTTGCGCAACATTTCGCTTGCGGTCATTTCAATCATTTGTTCTTGTTGTTTTTCTTCATTCATAGTAAAATCCCTTTGATACCGATATGTTATGATACAAATGCCCAGATGTCAATCTATTGCCCAAAATTCTTTTATTATTTTTTTTAATTCTTTTTCATCTGTAATTTGATTGACTTTGATTCGGAATTGTGCCGAATTTGGCATTCCTGCTGAATACCATGCTGCATGTTTACGAAACATTGGTATTGCCGATTTTGCGCCATAATATTCAACCATTAAATCAAGATGTCTTAAAACAACATTGCCGATGTTTTTAGGCGTATCACAATTTCCGCAAATGCAACCAAAAATCCACGGTTTCCCAAGCATCGCCCGACCAATCATTGCACCATCATACCCAAGATTTTGGATGCGTTCAATATCAGCAACAGATCTTATATCACCGTTTGCGATAATTGGTATTGGTAAATTTGGTTTAACCGGTAAAACCGCATTTCCGGTATACCCCTGGGCACGAGTCCGCCCATGCACACATGCAAAAGAAGCCCCTGAAAGCGCGGCAATTCGTATCAGGTCTTGCCAATCTTTATGTGCATCATCCCAGCCTAAACGAGTTTTTATTGACACTGGTATTTTAACTGACTTCACACAGCTTTCAATTATACGCCCGGCCAATTCGTGATCACGCATTAAATATGCACCTGCCCCTGCACGCGTTGCAACTTTTGGGACAGGACATCCCATATTTATATCTATCCATCTGGCACCAGCGTCTTCTAAAATCTTTGCCGCTTCACCCATCAGGTACGGATCCGCACCAAATATTTGTGCACCAATGTTTCCTTCATCACGATAATTATCAAAATTACGAATACAATTTTTATGGCCATCCACCAATGAATGACAAGATATCATTTCTGTCACCATTGAAATGGCAGGCGCAAATTCACGTATAACCTTGCGAAAGGGTTTATCTGTAATACCCGCAAGTGGTGCAGAAAAAATTTGATTATTATTCTTGAACATTTGTGATATAATAGACGACATGAAAGAAAAAATCAAAAATTTCTTTGAATTTTTAAAAAGTGCTTGGGTTGCAGGACCACGCGGAAAGATTGGTATTATTTTAATGCTGTTGGCTCTGTTTTTATTTGTTCGTTTATTCTGTGGGATGCATAATATACAAAGTTTTGTTATAAACGCATGGCATTTAAATCATGAACGCGTTGAATTGGCAACCGCAAAAAAACAATTACAAAAAACTCAGCATCATATTTATTTGCTGACACACCCAAATTCATCGTCTGATTATATTGAAGAATTGGGATTACAAACATTAAATTTGGGCGATCCTGAATTCAAAGAATTAAAATACTAATTCAAATAGATTATCATCCCATTAAGATAGAAAGCAAACATCAACCATACTATATAAGGTATTGTTAACCAAAAAGCCTCTTTGCTGATTCTGAAAAATGAACGCGCCATAAATATAGCTGTTACTATCATTGCTGTTAAGATTATCAAAGCAGCTTCTGGGGAATGGGCACCAAAAAAAGCAAATGACCATAACGCGTTAAAGACCATATTTATTCCGAATAATATATATGAACTGGTTTTGTTATATCTGCCGTTTGAATTATTTTTTTCCATAATGAAAAACAATGCCAACCCCAGCAAGAAATAAAGAATTGTCCAAATAAAACTAAATACCCAACCTGCCGGAGTCCATGCAGAAACATTCAAAGAATTATACCAAAGATTTCCACCAGTTTCTGTTGGTGTTACAATTATACCTATCAGCCCTGGCAAAAAAGACAAAAATATAGCAAAAATAAATTTCAAAAATGTCATTTAAAACCCCTTTCGTTGTTTTGCAAAATTATAACACCAAAAAAATTTAAATATATTGGAAAGAATTCTTAGGAAAAAGGAAAAAAATGTGATATAATGTATAGGTTGAAACAATCCGTGGCATGCGGTTATTTCACACTTGTCTAAAAAAACCGTCTTTTGACGGTTTTTTTTGTTTAGTGTTTAACCCCATATTTTCCGCGATTTATTGGACGATAAGATAATGCTTCGGCTAAATCTGACATAGTTATGGTTTCGCCACCCCGTAAATCCGCGATTGTTCGTGCGATACGTTTGATACGATTATATCCACGTGCCGACATACCCATAGTTGAAGCAGCAGTATTTAAAAATGTTGTTAATTCATCATCTAAAACAACATATTTATCCATATCTGCACCATCCAGCAATGCATTAACATAACCCTGACGTTCAATTTGGCGTTTGCGCGCAGCAACCACGCGTTCACGAATTTGTGCGCTTGATTCACACGATGAATTATCATTTGTTTTCATTTCCCATGGATTCACAGCGTCTACATCAACATGCAAATCGATTCGATCAAGCAGCGGCCCAGAAATTTTATTTTGATAGCTTTCAGCACAACGTGGGGCACGAGAACAAGATAACGCAGCGTTTCCCAGATGCCCACAAGGACATGGATTCATAGCAGCGATAAGCTGAAAATGCGCAGGATATGTAGAATTGCGTTTAGCACGTGATATAACTATTTTTCCAGATTCCATTGGCTGTCTTAATATTTCCAATGTTGCACGATTAAATTCTGGTAATTCATCTAAAAACAAAACACCATTGTGCGCCAAAGATATTTCGCCTGGTTTTGCATCACTGCCGCCGCCTGCAAGCGCGACAGGACTTGCCGTATGATGAACAGATCGAAAAGGACGATTTGATATCAAAGACTGGTTATCTAATTTGCCGGCAATAGAATAAATTATGGAAGTTTCCAATATTTCATTTGGTGTCATTTCCGGCATGATTGTTGGCAAACGAGACGCCAACATTGTTTTCCCAGACCCCGGAGGTCCAACCATCAACATTGCGTGTCCACCAGCAGCCGCTATTTCCAGTGCGCGCTTTGCGGCCTCTTGACCATGGACTTCGTTTAAATCTCCAATTTTATTATCTGTATTTGTTGGTTGAATTATTGGCGGCAACGGCAATATTTGTGTTCCACGAAAATGATTTATTAAATCAAGGACGTGATTAGGTGCCAATATATTTGTGTGCCCTGCCCAGCGCGCTTCGCTGCCTTGAGATGCCGGACAAATTATACCAAAACCATTGTTATTCGCCCAAACACTTGCAGGTAAAACACCACCTGTTCTGACAATCACACCATCCAAACCAATTTCACCAATTATTATATACTTAGAAAGTTCGTTTTCTGGTAATACACCAATCGCACATAATATTCCGCATAAAATTGGTAAATCAAAATGAGATCCTGTCTTTTCAATATCAGCAGGCGACAAATTTACTGTTAATTTTTTCGCTGGCAAAGAAAGATTCAACGCAGCCAATGCATTACGAATTCTTTCCGCAGATTCTTTGACAGCCCTGTCTGCCAAACCAATGATATTGAATTCAGGTTTCGCAAACCCAGACGACAATTGAATTTGGACATCTATTCTTGTGACATCCATCCCATTAAAAATAATTGAATTTAAATTTATCATATTGTTATATTAAAACTTGCGCTGATTGTTTTCAAGGTATAAAATAAGCAAGACAAAAAGGATTTTATTATGCCGTTAAAAAATCATAATGCTGCAAGAGAATGGTTTGACACTATATTTTGGGGTGGTTTGATTGCTATTATTTTTCGCAGTTTATTGCTTGAACCCTTTAATATTCCGTCTGGGTCGATGATACCATCGCTGCATGTCGGGGATCATATATTTGTTCAAAAATGGTCATATGGATATTCACGTTTTTCGTTCCCATTCGGATCATGGAATTTATGGGACGGAAGATTTTTTGCAAATCACGAACCAGAAATGGGTGATATAATCGTTTTTCGTAAACCAGGTGGCAATGTTGAATATGTAAAAAGATTGATTGGTTTGCCTGGTGATACAATTCAAATGAAAAACGGTCGTTTATATATAAATGGTAAAATTGTTGAACGCAAAAATGCACGTCCGTATATAATAGCGAATTTACCAAAATCTATACGCAATGTTGGGTATTACAAAGACAGCATTGCTATCAAGGGTAATAAAATATGGGTTGACAACAAACCCGCACCATTTAATTACACGATTGAATACAAATCAGACAAAATCTGTCAAATGTCCCCGTATGATTGCGGTGTTATTAACGCCACAGAATATACAGAAGTTTTACCAAACGGCGTTGAACACAGTATTGTAGAAGTGTCTGATGATGCACAACTGGATAATACACCTTTGTTCACAGTGCCTGAAAATTATTTCTTTTTCATGGGCGACGATCGTGATTTCAGTGCAGACAGTAGAACAAGTGCGGTATCATATGTAAATCGCGATAATTTATTAGGTCGTGTTTGGTTTATATGGTATTCCCATAATTATTATTCACCGATGCTTGCAGTTTGGAATTGGAATAACAAAATGCGCTGGGACAGATTTTTCATAGGGAAAAAACAATAATGAAATTAAATTACGAATTTAAAAATAATGAATTGTTAAAACTTGCCATGACACAAAGTGGTATAGATTCAAAACATAACAATGAACGCCTTGAATTCATTGGCGACAGGGTCTTGGGTTTATCTATAGCGGCATTGTTATACGAAATGTATCCTGATGAAGCCGAAGGGAACCTTGCTCGCCGTCATGCTTTTCTTGTTTCCACAGAAACATTGGCAATTGTCGCAAAGAAAATAGAAATTGAACACGATTTACACCATGGACATATGACGGGTGGTAAAATTGATCATATTTTAGCAAACGCAATGGAAGCTATTTTGGGTGCAATATTTCTTGATTCTGGATTTGAAACCGCACGCAAAATAATAGTAGATTTATGGCATGATATGGCCGCAGCAGAAATAATCGCACCAAAAGATGCAAAAACCGCTTTGCAAGAAATGGTTCAAAAAACTGGAAACGGTGCTTTGCCTGTTTATGAATACAATGAACCAACAGGTGCATCACATAACCCTGAATTCACAGTAACAGTATCAGCATTGGGCAAATCTGCTGTTGGTGTTGGGGCTTCTAAAAAATTAGCAAGTTTAGACGGTGCAGAAAAATTACTAAAAATTCTTGCAATTTAAGCAAAGGGTTACTACAATCGCAACATAACAAAAATTAAGGAAAAAAACATGTTCTCTATTCTTCTTGTATTACTAATTATCGTAGCAGTTTTAATGACTGGCTTAATTCTTTTACAAAAATCAGAAGGTTCTGGAATGTCTGGATCTGCTGCTGCATCTATGTTTGGTGGCGTATTAACAGGTTCTGCTGCTGGAAACTTTTTGACCAAAGCAACCGCAATTTTGGCAACAATATTCTTCATTTTGTGCGCGGCTCTTTCGTTGGTTGTTGCAAAAACAGATGTTGCAGGGACCCGTCAAACAGGTTTGCGTGAAGAATTAACCACAACTCAGCCAGATGTTGCACAAGCGATAGAAGCAAATGTTGATGGGGCTTCTGAACCGGTTAAAACAAAATAATAAAACAATTAAAAAACACCGCCAAATTGGCGGTGTTTCTATTTCGTTTATTTTTTCTTTTTAGATGATTTTTTAGCAGCCGGGGCTTTTTTATATTCACCGTATAACAATGTAGCAGCAATATACGCAATCAATGCAGACAATGCTGTTAAAATGCCACCGATGATATCGCCTTCGGCAAAATATAAGAAAAATATGAAAGCCACAACAAACACAACTGTGTATGCCATGTTTTTAACTAAAACTTCACCTAATTTTTTCAAGAAATTCATTGTTAACTCCTTTTTGAACCTTCTCTTTCATTATAACACAAAAAAATAAAAAATGCCATGTTAAAACATGACATTTTTCAAGGGAGTACAAATGATTAAAATTTACAAGATTATATTACCGTCAATACGTGTATTATCTGGGATTGCCCCAAACGAAGACCCACGATTAACATAAATATTACCTTTGACTGTGAATGCGCCACAGAAATTCAATCTGGCAACATTACGAATAAATAAATTACCATTTATTGTCGCGCCGCATGGTAAAGTATATTTATTCATATTTTGTATAAATAAATTACCGTTAATATAAACACCGTTCTGTAATACTGGTGTTGGTTTAATATCTATAATTACATCACCAGACAAATTTTGTGGCTTCAATTCACTAGCAGGCACAGACAATTCACGAATAACCTGTGGTTTTTTCAAACCGATTGTTTGGATTTTTGGTTTAATACCAGTATTTAAATCTACTTTTACTGGTAAATTTGTATTGAATTTGCGTTGAACGACTTTACGTTTATCTGCTTTTTTAGAGACAGCGACAATGTTCGCTTTGTTAGCAGTTGTTTTTGGACATCTGTTGCAATATACAAAATCTGCAATCAAAGAAGAAAACAACACTATGATAGCAACTAACAATGTTAAATTTATCATACCGATAATATCGATACTTTTTAACCAATTCCATATTGCGCTGCAAATACGGCACAATAAACGCCATACGAATTTACAAGCAGCCACAACCCACGAACATACTTTTTTACATACGTTCCAAAGGAATAAAATTATCTTTTTAACCCATTGTTTTTTATTTTGTTTACGCGTATTGCGTGTTGCTTTTTTCATTTTTTGTGTTTTATTCATATTAAATCCTTTGTTGATTTACTATAAATATAGACAATATTTTTTATTTGTCAACTGTTTTTTATAAAAAATATTCTGTACACGCCTTCCTGCGAAATATTATTCATATATCGTTTCGTGTACAGAATATTCAACACCATCTATCTTGATACGTAATGTTTCTGTTGATTCTGGGTTGATAGTTTTAACGCCTTCGGTGATTGGGGTTGCATCCGCATAATAATTCACGCCGTCAACTTTGACTATCAACGAATGCTCTGTGCGTTTATCTTTATGTAAATGCAAGATATCATCACCAACATGTAATACGCGTCCACAATCATTTTCAGAACGTGCCCCACGCGGTGCCTTTAATCCGGTTGCGCACGCATTTGCACCCTGATCTGTTGCATTTAACACTTCATACGAACCACCAGGGCAATACGCATCGCCTGGGCATACCGCGCATGTCTTGGAATTCTTTGGAAGATAAGTACCAGTCGCACATTCAACTGTTGAAGAAACGCACTGTAATACACCATCAACTGTTTCTTGGCGATATCCGGCATCACAATTCAAACTAAGGATCACACATGCTTGTGAATTTTCAACTATACAATCTTCTGTTCCATAATATATTTTACAAACTGTCTGAGAATTTGCATAAACAGCGCTACCATGACCATATGTATATGGATTTTGTTCTGAACACATAACCGTAGCCATTTGATAACATCCGGCTTCAGAAGCAGTCCCTTTATCCGAAGTCCACCCGATCGGACAAGATTTTGCCCCATGGTTTTCATAATCATAGACCACGTCTTCAATACCCTCACAATATGAACCATATGGACAAATAGTACATTCACCAACCTGAGATTTCAAATAATACCCGGGATCACAATTATAAGTTCTCACATTCCAAGTGGCCTTTAAAGTAACGCCCCCTTCGGCAACACCAAGTGTAGACATATCACATTTCGATTCGGACGTAACGCCGGCAAATACGGGCATGACAAACACCGTCGCCAACATTACTGCCAAAAGCATACGTTTACACATAGGTTTTTCTACCTTTTTTCCTTTCTTTATTCAAAAGCCAACAGGCCGGTTTTCTGCGGGTTATACGCCAAAATAACCCGTACAATATCGGTTTGTAGACTTTCTCATACTATTTATCTTAGAAAAAAAGCAAGTATTAAGTCAAACCTTTTAATGTCTATACAAACAACAAAAATAAAACCACCAAAATGGTGGTTTAATTTTCTGGCGCGCCCAGCAGGACTC
>CAMVAB010000032.1 GCA_947165335.1 uncultured Pseudomonadota bacterium
GCCCGGCTGGTAAGTCAGATTATAATAATGATAACACGTGCTATACTAACTGTGTGGGCGATTACACTTGGAACGGCACACAGTGCGCATGCCCGACCGGTAAAACAGATTACGATAACGACAACACATGCCATGACACATGCATAGGTGATTATGTCTGGAACGGAACACAATGCGCGTGTCCGGCTAACACAACAGATTACAATAATGATCATGTGTGCCATGCTAATTGTACCGGCGATTACACTTGGAACGGTTCACAATGCGCGTGTCCGGCAGGTAAAACAGATTACAATAACGACAACACATGCCATGACACATGCATAGGTAAACAAGTTTGGAATGGAACGGCATGTGAATTAAATTGTCCGGTTGGCTATATAGATGACGGAACAGGAAACGATTGTCGTGAAATAGTTTATAACATACATTTTGATGGCAACGGCGCCACAAGTGGTTCTATGTCTGATATAACTGGCATAACATTCACACAAGATTATGTTCTGCCACAAAATGAATTTCAAAAGGATCATCACGAATTTATCGGTTGGTGCACGACACAAACATGTTCCGTTATCGAACATCTTGATAAGGGAACAATAAACGGTCTTACTATACTTGATGGAAATACAGTGATATTATATGCACAATGGAAGGAAAGCAAATTTGAAATAACAACAACTCAAACGAATAATTTCCAATTTGTAATGTCTGCATCTGGAGATTTTACGGTTGATTGGGGCGATGGTAACATTGAAACAATCACCAGAGCTGGAACGGCAGAAACTGTATACAGTCATAATTATGATATTGCTGGAATTTACGTCATAAAATTTGATGGGGTTGCAACAAAATATGCAAACCAAACCAGAGCAGCAATTAGGTTTGGTGGCGAAAATACCACGCCACAATATGTCAGCGCAATCTCTGGCTCTTTGGGTTCTCTGTTCCCAACTATAGATACAAAGATACCAAGATTTATAAATACGTTTGCTGATTGCAGTAATTTAACATCGCTGCCAGATGGGTTATTTGATGGTATATTTGGATCGGCAACAAACATGTTCCAAAATACATTTAAAAATTGTAGCGGTTTAACAGCCCTGTCAGATGGGTTATTTAGCGGTGCATCCGATGCTAATAGTTATATGTTTGACGGCACCTTTGCTGGATGCAGCGGATTAACATCATTACCAAGTAATCTGTTTAGCAAAATTTCTGGGGCGGCTACTTATATGTTTAATCAAACATTTAGTGATTGCAGTGGATTAACATCATTGCCAAGCAACCTATTTAGCGGGATTTCCGGGGCGGCTACTTATATGTTTAATCAAACATTTAGTGGTTGCAGTAGACTAACCGCCCTGCCGTTCGGTTTATTTGATGGGGTAACAGGTACAGCAACTTACTTATTCAAAGAAACATTTAAAGATTGTACATCTTTGAAAACAATACCTTATGATTTGTTCAACGGGGTATCTGGGACTCCGTCCACAAGCATGTTCGATAAGACTTTTGCCGGCGATACAAAATTAAACACATTTGATTATGCTAATGGAACCACAACAAATTATATTCCGACTATATTTTTTGCTGAACTTGATTCGTATGATTATACCCCAGGACCGTTAAACCATATATTCTTGGGAACTGGTATTGCAGAAACATGTCCAAACGGTATGATTCAATATTTCCTTGGGTTTGAAGACGATTTTGATAATAAAGTATCCTGTATTCCAACAACAGAACAAATTATATTATATAAAAACGAATCTGATAACGATAACACTATTGTCACAACCGTGTATAAGCCAATTGCTAATTCGGCCATGCCAAATGTTGATGTAAGTGGAAATCCATTGGTTGCACCTGTTCGCCCAGGATATACATTCCTTGGATACTTTGATGGTCGCGATGACGAAGCGACCCAATATTACAATATCGATTTATCTTCTGCGCATAAAAGCAATGACCGGATTACTGCGTTATACGCCCAATGGGAACCAAATGAATTTAAGATAACAACCACATCAAACACAAAAACTTTCACTATAAAACTGTCAGCATATGGGACATTTTATGTTGATTGGGGCGACGGCAATATTGAAACAATTACCAGAACAACCAGCACAACAAAAAAGAATTATATACACAATTATTCATCAGAAAATTCATATGTTATAAAGATAAGTGGTGTTGCAACGGGATATTCTGGGGAAACAGCAATTACTTTCAATACAGATAACGGTGCTACAAATAATAAAAATGTGAAGAAAATTGCTGCGATAGACGGTTCACTGGGCGCAGTATTCCCAACAATAAACAATTCAAAAAGTCCTATGTTTAAATATACGTTTACAGGGGCATCAAATCTTAAATCAATACCACAAAAACTTTTCAAAGGATTACGCGGAACCCGTCAAATGTTTTGGCATACTTTTGCGCATTGTACAAGCCTGACATCATTACCATCAAAATTGTTTAACGTTAATGGAAATGCATACGATTTATTCGAAGGGACTTTTATCGGTTGCAACGGTTTGACAACATTGCCGCCAAAATTATTCAAAGGCATGTCGGGATCTAACCAACGTATGTTTCTTAATACATTCCGTGATTGTATTAACTTGACATCTTTGCCTGTCGATTTATTTGATGGCATTTCGGGGTCTGCAACAGAAATGTTTAAGTTAACTTTTTACGGATGCGAAAGTTTAACATCGATACCATTTGGTTTATTTAATGGTATATCAGGTTCTGCAACAGACATGTTTAACCAAACCTTCCAAAACTGCACATCTTTGACAACCGTACCATATAATTTATTCGAAGGATTATCTGGCCCTGCCCAAAAAGATATGTTTGAAAACACATTTAAGAACGACACTAACTTTACTACATTTGATTATGGAAATGGAAAGACAACAGACTATATTCCAACAACATTCTTTGCGGATTTGACACCCGGAGATATTGGTTACAATATGTTTTATAATACCGGTATTGCTGAAACCTGTCCATCAGGGATGCGCCAATATATAACTGGTTTTGAAAAGTATCTGGACAACAAGGTTTCATGCGAACCGGGAAACCCAGTAAATCCGGCACCAGCTTTGCGATTAGGAAATGTAAATTTACAATTATCTGAAACACAAAACACGCACCCTGCTTTCGCAATCAAAATCAAAAACAAAGTCTATTATGCAGATATGACAAAACAAACAAGCGAATCTAATCCGCCGATAACAAACGGTTCAAACATGAAATTACATGTAGCTTTCGGCGATGATGTATATAATATTCATGATGCATCTGTTACACAGTAAAAATTTTGCTTTCGAACCTGCAACTTCGTTGCGAGGCTTCTCGTCCAACTGTACAAAAAAATAAAATCACCTTTTGGTGATTTGATCTTTTTGGTGGAGGCACAGGGACTCACTCGGCATCATATGCCTGCGTGCAAAACGTAACGATTTCGCTGCGTTACACTTGCAAAATCTACTTATTTTCGAACGGGTTCTCGTCCCTTTGTGCCCAGAAAAATAAAACGACCTTTCGGTCGCTTAATTTTTCTGGTGGAGGCACAGGGACTCACTCGGCATCATATGCCTGCGTGCAAAACGTAACGATTTCGCTGCGTTACACTTGCAAAATCTACTTATTTTCGAACGGGTTCTCGTCCCTTTGTGCCCAGAAAAATAAAACGACCTTTCGGTCGCTTAATTTTTCTGGTGGAGGCACAGGGACTCGAACCCTGGACCCAATGATTAAAAGTCATTTGCTCTACCAACTGAGCTATGCCTCCAAACGAAACTTTCGTTCGTGTCCGGGGGGAATTTTGACATATAAAAAATCAAAAATCAAGAAAAAAGTATATTTTTTAATTTGGGGTCTGCCGGAATTTTTTACGCGTAGAATATCCTGTGGCATAAAACCAATCGTCTATCATGGAAAGAGTTGTTTCTATATATCGTGCAATTTCTTTTGGCGAATTGTGATATTTACATTCGTTCAAAATCTGGTTTAACTCTTGGGCTATGAACGACAATATTTGTGTATGTTGCGGATCAAGCACTTCTATTTTATCTGATTTATAAAGCAAATCTTCAAGGTTATTTAATTGCTTTCTTATTGCGCGCAAATATTTAACATCCAAATTCAGTTTTTTATAATTCAGGTTTATATCTTGCATCGGCACTTCTATACGGGTCAGCCCAATGATGTTTTTCATTTGTGCTAAAATTTTGAACAAAATATCATCCAAACTGTTGATAAGATTGGTATGCTGGTGTTTATGCACACGACGCGTCACCAGAAAATTAGAATAATCATAAAATAAAAACACCAACGGTATCGCCAATAATGACGCTGCCACATTATCCATCAAATCTATCCATCCAGCATCATGTAAGTATTTTTGTGAAAAGTCGAAAACAAATATACCCCCAGCGATAGACAGCACATATGGTATAGATTTCAAAAAGAAATTCATCAAACTCATGACTTAAATTATATATGCTTTTATATGTTTTTACGACAGGAACGAAACCCCATTAAAAACAGCCCCACCCCTTGAAAAACCACCTAAAAAATGCTATAATATTCATGGTGGGGTTGTGAGTATTTGTAGCCAAGAGGTGGTGCCATGGAAAGCTTGCAAGAATTTATTAGGAAGTATTTTAGCATTTTGAACATAAGCAAGATGCCACCTGCGGTTTTGAACCGTTATAAAGCATACGCGGAAAAAGATGATTTTCCAAATGACACTGTTAAATCTTGGGGCAAAAACTTTATGAAACACGGTTCAACAGATTGGCAGGATTTACCTGATATCAAAGCATTACCGGATAAAGTATTAGATTTATTATACAAAGATTTATTGCGAACATTTACCGCGATGCATGCACACAAAATGTCTTTGTCCGACAAAGGTAAAACATTTGTAGAAACATATTATGGCCCAGGGGCAGATAAGATATTTTTTACCCCTGAAATATCTTTATCAGATGAAACCCAAATAAAAAAATTACTCGATTACATCAACAAAGGCGATATTAACGTTGGTCTTGAATGGGGCGAACCAGAAGTAATTCAAGAAATATTAGAAGAAACACGATCGGTCAGCGGAAATTCTTCAAAAAGGGTAATATCAAACATAGTTAATAAAATCATATCAGACGAAACTTCAAAAGCAGAAGCACAGGCATTAGGAATCAATCTGAACAAGATTCGTAATGCGGTTGAACCAACAATCAATATCACGAACGATGACAGAAAAAAATTAAGAGATAACTTTGGTAATATATGTTCTACACTTTTGAAAGAAAAGAAAACATATGAAGATTTTAAGAAATATGAACCGAATGAAAAAATTGTTTCTGAACAAATTGATACGGCTATATCAAATACTGATTATACAGGGAAAACAAATAAAGCAAATTTTGTTCCCCCAAAGTACAAAGACACAGATCCAAATTTAAAACAACGTATTGATAAAGGCTTTGAAAATTTTTATACAAATTTCCTTAAACAATACGCAACGGCACATCGCGACAATATATTTATTAAACCCGAAGCCAAGGCTATATTCAAAGCCATTGATAAAGCAAAAATAACCCCTACAGATGATTTAAATAAATTAATTAAAGAATCAGGAACTATTATAAATTCGCTGCGTGGCAAAGAACCATTTAAAGCCGCAGATCACATGGAATGGCTTTCCAAACAATTAGAATCGTTCAAGCAGAACGGCTTGTCTGATTCTGTTGATGGTGCATTGCGTTGGGGATATCAAATGAACCGTATTGTTACCGAACTGTGTAAAAATGCGGTCGCTGAGGGAAAAGAAAAAGAAGCAAAGACCGCATTAGAAGTTTTGTCTGTTATGCAATACGGCACATTTACCAGTCGCACAATGGATGCCATAAATAAAACTGATATAAATATCTTTTCCGATAGCAAACTATCGTGGAATAATAACGAAGGCGTCCAAATGGTTACAAAAGCTCTTGATAAAACAATAGGTTTTGGGATTAAGGTCGCTGGTTACGCAATAACAGGTGCCGTAAATCGTGCGCGCAAACATGGTGCCGCATTTAATCATTCTGGAGAAATGCAAGATTTGTCTGATGCAAGGGATAAAGAACTTGCAGACAAAAAAATCAAAGACGAAAAAGATAAAAACGCAGCAGACAAAGCAAATAGACTCGAAAAACGTGATAATAATAAAACTATAAAAGACGTGAAAGAATATATTAAGGCAAAATATAACGGTCTTGATATTAGGCATGCACAAGAGGAAGTTCAAGAACAGGAAAAAGAAATTCAAGAACAGGTTGCGATTGCAAATGCTGCCAGAAAAGAAATAGAAGAAATGCGATCTGCACATGATGAATTTGAAAAACAAAACAAAATCGTCAATGATTTCGATAATATCCCAAATGATATAAAATCAGAAAGAAAAAAACTTAAGAAAATTAAATCAGAAATCGCAAAACGTCAAAAAATATTATCTTCCAAAGGTCCATATGAAACACATAACAACCCCATAACACATATCGCTATGTCCGAGGCAGAATCGGAACATTACGAAGACAAACTTAATAACGAAATTGATAATTTAACACGACAATTTCAATCAACACAATCTGAAATTGATGGGTTAAAAGCAAAATTCAAAAATCCCGAAGAATTAAAAAAGCGTAATGATGCCGAAGTTGCAAGGGACTCTAAAAAAGCAGAAAATGATAAATATTTAAAAGCACAACAAGATTTAGAAAACGCCCAAAAAACATATCAACACTTAGAAACAAATGCCAGATATGTTGATTTGCGTGATAATCTGGAAAAATATTCCGAAGCCAAAGAAGCAAAAGAGAAAGCCGAAAAAGAAATTGAAACACGTCAACAAGAATGGAATAAATGGGACGAAAAAAATAGAAATATTTACAAGGAATTGATGGCATATTGGGATTTCTTGCAAAGTGGCGGCAAAACCAAGGCACCATTATTCAGATTAAGCACGAAAAAAATTCAAGAAAAAATGGATAAAACGCAGGCATCTGGCAAAACCGCAATGGAAGAAGCTTATTTGTCGTGGAAACAGCAACATTCTTATATCTAATTTATTCCTTGCGGAAATTTTCAAGTTTATTATTGAAACCGGCAAAATTCTTTGCTATTCTTTGCCCGTTAAAAAAACTAAAAGGATTTATAAATGTATATACTCGCTTTAAATTGTGGTTCATCTTCCCTGAAATATCAGGTTTTTGATGCGGACACCAAAACAGCCATTGTTGGCGGAAATGTTGAAAAAATTGGTTTGCCTGATTCTTTTGTCACACAAAAATATCCTGACGGAACAAAAGAAAAGAAAGAAACATCAATGCCGGACCACAAAGAAGCGTTAAGTGTTGTTATGCACATGTTGCGCGACAGAGCGTCTATCGACATGAACGAAATTGGTGGTGTTGGACATCGTGTTGTTATGGGTGGCGATAAATTCGCTTCTTCCGTTGAAATTACAGATGATGTTATAAAAACTTTGAATGAATTGACACCATTGGCGCCTTTACACAACCCAAGCGGTGTTTTGGGAATTATCACAGCCCAACAATTATTGCCAAATGCTAAACAGGTTGCTGTATTTGATACTGCGTTCCACCAAACAATGAAACCTGTATCTTTCCGTTATCCTGTTCCGACAGAATGGTACACAGAATTGGGTGTTCGCAGATACGGTTTCCATGGAACATCTCATTTGTATGTTTCTAAACGCGCCGCTGCAATGTTGGGTAAACCAGCATCGACGTGCAATTTAATCACAGCACATATTGGTTCGGGCGCTTCTATTACTGCAATCCGCAATGGTGTTTCTGTTGATACTTCTATGGGTATGACACCAACCGCAGGTTTAATGATGGGAACACGTTGTGGCGACATCGATCCATCTATTCCATCATATGTTGCGGGCCGCAAAGGTTTGCCAATTGAAATGATACAAAATGAATTGAATAAAAAATCTGGTTTGATGGGTATCACAAAATGCTTTTCTGACGGTCGCGATATCGAAGAAAACAAAGATACAAATGATGACTGTAAATTGGCATTGGAAATGCAAGCACAAACAGTAAAAAAATACATTGGTGCATATATGGCAGAACTCGGTCATGTTGATGCATTAGTACTTACTGCCGGTGTTTGCGAAAACGATGCTTATATGCGTGAAAAATTCTGTGAAGGATTGGAAGAATTGGGCATTAAAATGGACAAAGAAGCGAACAAAAATGTCAGCAGAGATGTTCCAGAAGCGGTTTTAAGCACACCTGATTCACCTGTTAAAATCTTTAAAATCGCAACAAATGAAGAATTGGTAATTGTCGAAGATACTTTGGCCATTATGAACGGAACATATAATCCGGATCATTTGAAAATGGCATATTCATTTGCTAATCAAAAAACAAGATAAGGTCTTTTTAATAAAAAAGCGCCCGCGATTGCGGGTGTTTTTTTATTGGTAAATTTTGTAAATATTTGCTAGATTATTGGCATGGACAAAGAAGTTTTTGATTTTTTTAATACTGACCTGCAATTTATTCATGGGGTTGGTCCAGTATTGGCATCAAAATTCAATAATGTTTTGGGCGGTCGTCGCGTGCTTGATTTCTTACTGCACATACCGTCATATGTTCGTCCACGTGAAATACTTGATTCTGTGATGGGTGCACAAAACGGCGACACAATCACAATTTCCGTTTTGGTAAAATCTCACAAGAGCGGCGGTGTATTTAAAGGGCACCGCAGACCTACACAAATTTTATGTACCGATAAATTCGCCGCACCAATTACAATTCAATTTTTTAATGTGAATTATCTTGATTATTGGACTTCAAGGTTACCAATCGGACAATGGCGCATTATCAGTGGTAAACTTGATTATTCCGCGCGTAATGGTGCAATTATAAATCATCCGGACTTTATTGAATTACCAGAAAACGCATCAAAAATTCCAACCAAGCAAGCAATCTATCCATTAGGCGACGGATTGACACAGAAAACATTTTCTAATGTCCGCGACCAGATTTTCAAGATAATGCACGAACGAATTGCCGCACATAACACCAGCGCAAACATGATGGAATTTTTGGACGCGCTTGAACATGTTCATTACCCCGAAGATAATAAAACGCTTGAGCCGAACAGTACATATATTGCAAAATTGGCTTACTTTGAACTGTTTGCACATCAAAGTGCAATTGCTATTAACAAAAAGAATAGAATTGAATCAAAAATCACCCGCCCTGTTCGCGAAAAGAAACACGATTTGATAAACAAATTTTATGAAATATTACCTTTTGAATTAACAGGCGCACAAAAACGCACAATCGATGAAATATTTGCCGATTTTAAGAAACCT
>CAMVAB010000033.1 GCA_947165335.1 uncultured Pseudomonadota bacterium
AGGATAAAAACCGATGCGTATGTAATATTGTGATTTTTATAAACAAACCGTGCATAGAAATATGCGTGCGTTAATTACAATATAACAAAGGTTTTTATCATGTCTAGCATCTCTTTAACAAATGTATCTTTTTCTTATGATTCATACAACACTATATTTGATGGTGTATCTGTAGTATTTAACGATTTTGACAAAGTTGCAATCGTTGGTGACAATGGTTCTGGCAAAACAACATTGTTGAAATTGTTGGCAGGTGATTTATTGCCAGATTCTGGCAATGTCGGCAAAAATGCCAGTGTTTATATGTTAAATCAAATAAATGTATCAGATTCTAAAAGTGGGGGCGAACAACAAATGTTTGCACTTATGCGTGCTTTTGAAAGCGGTGCAGATGTTTTGTTACTGGATGAGCCAACAAATAATCTGGATTCAGATGCCAAACAAAAATTCTTTAATCAATTAAACAGTTATCCAAATGGTGCGGTTATTGTTTCGCATGACAGGGAACTTTTGCAACAGATGGATAAAATTATTGATTTACAAAATGGCAAATTAAAAGTGTATGGTGGAAATTACGATTTTTATTTGGAACAAAAGAAAATAGAGTCAAATAACCTTTATTCCAGGTATGCCGATACACAAAAATCTATTGCCAGGTTGAATAATACAATAAATATTGCACAAAACACTCGACAACATCATGAAGCAAAACAAGCAAAAGACATTTCTAATTCCAGGCGTAGCAGATTAGAAGCAAATGCTTTGAAAGGTAAAAGCAAAGAGACCGAAGCAAAAAAACGTAACATCATTCAGAAAAAACTAAATCAACAAATTGAATTGCAACAATCGTTATCTGAACAAATGATAGACGATAAAATCAAAATACCCGTGCCGAACAAACCTTTTTATAGCAAAGAATTGATTCAAATATCTGGATTGAAGTTTGGTTATGGTACGGAAATGATTTTTGATAATTTTGATTTTTCCATGTATGGCGGGCAAAGAATTCGTATTATCGGTAAAAACGGTTCTGGAAAATCAACACTGTTGAAATTGATTTGTGGTGATTTAAAACCAAAATCAGGAACAATAAAAACTTTTGGTAAAATTGCGTATCTGAATCAGGATTTATCAGTTCTGGACAAAAATAAAAACATAGTTGAAAACATTATGGATATTGCTGGTGTTTTGAAACATGACGCACATGTAATCGCGGCAAATTTTGGATTTCGTGGTGATGCGTCAAATAAGCAGGTTGGTGTTTTATCTGGTGGGGAATTGTTAAAAGCAACATTAGCAGCGGTTCTTGGTGGCACAGAACAACCAGATTTATTGATTTTGGATGAACCAACTAATAATCTTGAAATCAAAAGTATTGCGATATTGGAAGATGCTTTGAATCAATATCGTGGTGCAATATTACTGGTATCACACGATGAAATGTTTGTAAAAAATATAAAAACAGATATAGAGGTAAAATTATAGAAACCTATAAGAAAATAATGGCGAAAAAGTAGGCTAAAAACTGGCGCGGGCGGATGGGCGTGTGATTTGGATTTTTTATTTCTTGGTTGAAAAAAGGCAAAAGCTTGATTATCATAAAACACATATGCAGCGAGATAAAAACAGTATTTCAGTGAAAAAACAAAATGAAATAAATCATGCCGAAAGTGAAGAAAATTTTTAGTGAATATGGTTTGGATTTTGACAATAACAAATATGGTTTTGGTCATAGTATTGAGTATGAGTACACAGACGGAAGTGAGACGCGAACTCATGAATCTATGAAATTTAAAAAGATATATGCGAGATATTTTCGTGTTTGGATAGGTAAAATTGTTTTTATAATAGATTCTGATAAACCACATTTTGCCGTTCACAAAAAGAAACGTTGGAATTTTAAAATTGTTTATGGGAAAAGCGGGATTGTGTAGAATCATAATTATAGCAAAAAACAGTAAAATATTTCATAAAAACAAAAGGATATACAGGATGAATTTAATATTATGTGGTGGCGGTTGGGCAGAAAAAACTGTGATACCCAATAAATTGTTTGAATCCTTGATTGATGCAGCACAACCGATTTTATATATTCCTCTTGCCAGGGATCGTGGCGAAGATAATTATGATAGTTGTAAAACATGGCTGACTAGTGAACTCAAAGACATTAAACATGGCGAAATTGTAATGTTACGTTCTGCATCGGAAATAGCAGATAAAAATGTGTCTGATTTTTCCGGGGTGTTTATTGGTGGCGGTAATACATACAAATTGCTAAAAGAATTAAAAGAAAGCCCGGCTTTTGAATGGTTAAAGAATTATTTACAAACAGGTGGGGTTATTTACGGCTGTAGTGCGGGCGCATGTTTGTGTGGATACGATATAGATTCTTGTTTGTATATGGATCCTAATGATGTTAGATTGCTTGATGTGACCGGGTTAGATGCTGCTTTGGGTTTTTCTATTGCGGCACATTATACAAATGGCGATAGGGCTGAAACCGAATTAGCCACAAAATATTTAACAGAATATTCCAAAAAAACACCAGTGTTGGCATTGCCGGAAGAAGACAGTTTATATATAACTGACGATTTAGTAAAAGTGGTAGGTTCCAGACCATATTATATGTTTAACCAAGGTATGCGTACAGAATTTCAGCCAGAGATAGAATATACGGTTCAAGAATTTCAAAAACTGACATGATGTAATTAAATGAATTTGAGACGATTTAGAATTCTACCAATTTTACATAATATTCAATGGCATCATAATCAACATTTCCCAGTTTTTCTTTGATAAAATTGTAAAATGGTTACAAAGCAACATTTCCGTAGTTTCGTTTGATAGATTTAGCGGTTACGGCTATATCAAACCAAATATCAGAAACACCACAATCAGAAACATCTATAAACCCAGTAAGGTTATCTTTATTGCCAAAGATGTTTGGTAAACTGGTATCCCCATGTGAAAAACATAAATGTTCATGTGGTTGGTTTTCAACAAGGTATTTATACAAACCAAACATTCCACCGTGTTGTTCCAAAAATTCCGGTCTGATATCTTCGGGGTTGATTAAATTATTATCCAACTTATTTTTTATTTGCTTTAATTTATTTTTTGGGCTTTCATCAAATGGACAATCTTTGATGTCAACAGACCAAAGCATTTCAAATGCCTTTTGAATAACATTTAACCCATCTTGCCAATTTTGCATATATTTCGGGGTGCAAACCATTTCGCCATTCAGTGTGCGCGTTAACAGGTAATATTTGCTGTCTTGTTCTGTGTAAGATATAATTTCGGGTACCGGCAATTTTTTATGCAACCATTGTAATTTTTCATATTCTGATTTTATGCCAGGATTATCAGAATATTTAAGGAAATAAACCCCATCAGGTTTTGTTATTTTTATAACTTTGTCCCCAGAGCACCCAATACCAATCGACTGCATATCTGCATCTTTGGTAAATTCATTTAAATATTCTGTAAGAATAAAACTATCTTGCATAAAAACGCCTTTTGTTTTTTTATCTTATGCGTTTGATTTCTATGCCAACGACTTGTTCACGGGCTAATTCTTCGCGTGATACAAATTTAGTAATTGTGTCCATAAGTTCGGTCATATCTTTAAACCCCGAACGTTTTATATCAATCTTTTTAAACAAAGATTCAAAATCAGGCGCAACATGCATGTTTAAAACTTCGCAGATGATATATTGGTCTGGATTTTCCGCATCAAACAGCAAGAATTTGTTCCCGGTTTTCATCTTTTTACGTTTTTCATCGTATGCACGCAATTCAATATCTTTTGCTCCTGATTTTATCAATTCAAAATACTTATGCCGAACACTCATAGAAAAACGACATTCCAGGTTAGGTATAATATGTTTTGCAAAAAAATCAAGCATATCGGCAACTTGAATAATTTGTTGGTCAGTTAAACTTGCAATATTTAACCAAACAACAGATATATTTTCATTTCGTTTTTCACAAAATGTTAGGTCAATGTTTTCTGTTTCGTGTGAAATAAAATAATGATGTTCTTCGGCCCATGCACCACGTTTTTCTGCGCGTTCTTGAGTTGTGTGTTGAAAAGAATATGGCACAGGGATTTCTGTGATTAAATCTAATAAATACAGAGATTGTTTGCCCAATTCTTCAGTTAATTCACGACGTAACGCGGTTTTGAAATCTTCGCCATCATCAAGACGTCCGCCAATCGGTCCATACCCATCTTCGCCGTAACGCAATAATGCAACCTTGCCATTGCGTATTGGCAAAATATAGGCAGAATAACTTTTATCTTTTATCATATGTAACCTTTTTATCTGGTTGCACTTTTATACGATTTGCATTCGGAATAAATTTGTCCCTTTGCAATATTTGCTAAGGAAATACGAGTTGTTGATACAACATTTTTCAGATTTTTTATTTCATCCGATGTAAAATATTGCATATCGGCACATTTATCGCCTTCACAGTTGCGAATTGTACCAGTATATTTTGACACTTCAAAAAAGAAATCAAAACTTTCAGTACGGCTAGCCAAATTACTCATCACATGAATACATTTTATATCAGATGGTGTGATATCAATATCCAATTCTTCTTTGGCTTCGCGAATGGCGGCATCTTGTGCGGTTTCGTGTTGTTCAATATGACCGGCAGGTAAAACCCACCAGCCACCATCATAGTTAAAAAATCCATCATTTCTGAAAAACAATAAAACTTTATCATCTTTTTTGATGATAAGGTTGATTAAACATTGCACGTTCCGGCATAATAATACCCTTTGTTCAGATTATCTGACTTTAGAATTTGCGCAAAAACGGCGCATTGCATCATACGCTAATCCCAAACCAACACTTGCCATTTTGTTTTCTGATGACAGTTTTGCATTTGGAAAATAAGATTGCATTACATGGCTTATATACGGTATTTCTGTTGAGCCGCCGGTTAAAATTACCAATTCAATATCTGTATTCTTGATTTTTGCGATGTTCAGGCATTCTTGAACAGATTGTTCGATCTTCTTAACATCTTGTTCAATAGCCATTTCAAATGTTCTGCGATTTGTTTTAATTGTTGGCGTATCAGACAAGAAATCCAATTTAACATCATATTCTGTTGCGCTCGACAACGCAATTTTCGCATTTTCCACATAATCCAGGTTTTGATGTCCCAAGCGATTTTCGATGATTTCATAAAGACGTTTTGTCTTTTCTGGCTCTAAACCCCAAACAACATAACCTTTGACCATATTTAATGTTTTGTAATTATATACATCGTTAACAGAACTCCACGTGGAAAGGCTAATAAAAGGCGCGGTTGGTAAATAAATATTCTTATCGTATGCTTTATATTCGGTTCCCAAGCCAAAATGTGGCATAAATGATTTCATAGATAATGCTTTATCAAAATCATTACCGCCAATACGGACACCAGTATTTGCCAATACATCGGATGTTCTGTCAAAATTGAATTTGCGTTTAGGTGATAATCTGATAACAGTGAAATCAGAGGTTCCGCCCCCAATATCTAGAACAAAAGCCAATTTATCAGATTTTATATCTTGTTCGTGTGCAAATGCCGCCGCAATAGGTTCATATTGAAACGCAACTTGTTTGAATCCTGCCGCAATAGCAATTTTTTCCAATTCTTGTTCTGCACGTTTGTCACCTTCAGGATCATCATCGCGAAAATGAACAGGGCGCCCCATAACAACACATTCCACATTGTGTCCTGCGGCTTTATCGATTTGTTGTTTCAAATATTTTACAAAATACCCAACAATCGAATCAAAACGCATTGGTTTGCCATTGATAACAGTTCCTGTGCGCATCAAAGAAGTACCCAAAACGCGTTTCATACTGCGCATAAAACGTCCTGGGTTATCACCACTGGTATATTCGTTTTGTGCATTTCGACCATAATAAACCTGATTTGATTTGTCTGGGAAAAATAAAGCGGTCGGTATTGTGTCTTTGCCATTTTCTACATCAACCATCCGTACTGTCTTGCCATCAGAAATGGCAGCAGATGAGTTAGTTGTTCCAAAATCAATACCCGCAACATACTGTGTCATAATACACCTTTTTTGCTTGAAATTTTATAATAAATTGCTTAAATGTCAAGTATAAGCTAACCAAGGCAAAGATATGTTCGTTGTGATAGAGGGCGGCGATGCCGCTGGTAAAACTACTTTGATAAACGGATTGAAACAAAACATCCAGTTGGGATTAGGTGATTTGTCGGCAAAAAATACCGTGTTCATTAAATCACCAACAGCACCTTTTGATAACGTTTGGAAAGATATAATAAAAACATCCGCACCTTTGACAAGGTTTTATCTTTTTCGATCTATTGCGCAAAATGATGTCGAAACCGCAAAAACACTTATGAAAAACGGAAAACATGTTATTCTTGAACGGTATTTTTTGTCCACGGAAGCATTTAATTGGGCGTTAGACGAACAAAATAATATAGCAGACCCCGCTATGCGTTCGGAAAATCACATAAATTATGGTGGACTCACCAAACCAGATTTAAGATTCTTTCTGGATGTTTCTGATGAAACGCGCGAACAGAGATTGCAACAAAAACAAAAGCGTTCTGATTGGGAAAATTATAAATTTCAAACGCTTTTTAATACAAGATTAAGAGCAATTGCCAAACGCGATAACTGGATTATGATAAACACAGATGATATGAATATAAATCAGGTCTTAGATTTTATATCATCACAGATTGTACAATATCAGCGTTGATGTGATTGCCAGTTGTTGAATATAAGCGGATCATCACGATTTAATGTGAATTTTATTCCGCATTTTTTCAGATTATCAAAACAACTGTATACATTTTTTACAGGTGTTAATAATTCATTTGATTCTGGGCAAATATCGAATCTGGTTATGTCGGCAAATAATTTTAATATTTTTTGATGTTTTTGTGACATCCATAAATAAGTTCCATGACCAATATTGTCTAATTTTAATTTGGATAGTTTTATAAAATAATCATCGTAAAGACAATCTTGTTGTGTCCCGGTAATTATTTCGCCCGCATGCAGTCCAACAGATACAGACAGCTCATAGATTTTCGTGGTTTCTAATATCTCAGATAAAATATTTAAATTTGAATTAAACATTTTTTCATCGGGATATTCATATCCAGATATATCAAATCCGATACAGCGTGATTTAAATGGTTCTTGTTTCAACAAAGCACAAATATCTTTTAATGTATTATACGAATAGTTCTTTAATACACCATTATTGTTACGAATAAAAGTTATACAAATTTTCCCTGATGTGTTTTTGTATAATTTTTCTGTTTCTTCAAATCCATGTATCATTCCAAGATAGCGTGCATGTGTTTTGTCTATATCGATATCTGGTCCCGCAATAATTGTATAATCTGAAATTCCAAATTTTAACAAATTCAAAGATAATTGATATGACGCAGATTTGTAAGTATTGTATGTTTCTTTATAATCAGCAGGTTTTGTTGCAGATTGTATTAGTGAATATACATCATTAAAAATTTTTTGATTAAGTTTATAATCATTTGTGAACATGCCACGCAAAGCCGCCGATAAATCCGTGGCAGATTGAATAAAATATCTGTTTATGAAATCAGGATTTCTAAGTTTTAATAGATTATACGCATAATCTGGTGATAAACTGCCTGTGAAATGCAAATGAACATCTTTCATTTTACTTTTCCTATCCATGTGCATAAATAGTCCATATGAGCCAATCGTTTTGTTTTTACATTATTTTGTTCCGAAATAAAATTATGTTTATAATCTTTCGGGCAATATGGGTCTTTACATAAAAACGATTTTTCCCCAGTTTGAACCGCATGAAATAAATAGGAACGCGCTGCACAACCGCCACCGCAAATGTTTGCTTTGTCGCATCCCGCACAACCATGTAACAATTCGGGATTTGCGTGTCTTTGCCTGAACACTTTGAATTCATCAGAATTTATGATGTCCGACAATTCATAAGTCAATAAATCTTGTGACGATTTATAGTCGTGCATGTAAACACATGGTGATACATATATTTTGTTGTCTGGGGTAATAGAATGAATCCTGAAACTAGAAATGCCACACGGACACCGTTTTGTGTTGTTTGTCCCGGCTACTGTTCTAAGCACGCTTTCGCCATTTTCTATACTGTCACAATGTTCCATCAAATATTGAAAACCATTATAAAACTGTTCAATCGACATAACATATTTCATTTGATAAGAATTTAATGGTTTCATTGTATTTACACGAACAAATGCATCATATTGTTTACATAAATCTATCAGTGCAGATAAGTGTTTTGCTGTGAAATTCCAATTCATACCAGCCATAATTATGCTATGCGGTTTTCCTGTTCGTTTACAAATATCAAGACATTTTATTGCGTCATCATATAAATCATCACCACGATTTGCGTTATGTTCGGCTTTGAAAGGGGAATCTAAACTGATATCAAAATCATTTATTTTTTCAAAGATATCTGGCCGTTTCTCATACAAATATAACAGTGTATCGCCACTGGTTGTTATACCAGCAGAAAGTCCACGGTAATCCAGTTGTTCAATGATATATGGTAATAAAGATTTAGATGCATCAGGACCATTCGTAAATATTGGTTCATTACCGCCAAGATTTATCGTTTCAACATTGCTTTTTGCTAATTGGTCTATAATTCTGTCCACAATTTCAGTCGTCATGTTCGTACCGGGTTTGCGTGCAGACATAGAATAACAATGCTTGCATTTATGCGGACAATAATTTCCAAGTGTCCATCCAACGTTTTTTATAACAGATGGTGTTTCTGGTGCATCACCAAATTCTGTTATTGGACCGCGAACTTTATAATGTTCCATTGAATCATACATGACTATCTTACCTTTATAAATGGGTTAACGTTTGCGTTGTATATCAAATTGGATTGTTTATACATTTTATCGATTTTGCGTT
>CAMVAB010000034.1 GCA_947165335.1 uncultured Pseudomonadota bacterium
TTATGGCGGCGGCATCAACCGCGGGGGTATTGTTAACAACCGGCGCAGTAATGTCTGAAATTCCTGAAGAAAAAACATGCTGTGGTAACCAAAACCCTTCCATGCCAGGCATGATGTAAAAATTTAAAAACAAAGAAAATAAAAGGGTCTGATTATTTGCAATCAGACCTTTTTTTAAACCGACATTTTGTGTTTGATTTCGCGAATGCGTGCTAATATTTCACGCAGGTCTTCTTCGGTTACTTCGGGCTTTTGATTTTTATTTTGAATTTCATCAACCAAGACGATACATAATGTTGCAAGCAATGATGCTTCTGGCAAAGGACCGATTTTATCCAATATTTGACGGGCACGCGCATCAACCATGCGCCCCAATTCAATAAGGCGCCCTTCCTGGCCGTCTTCACAGCCCATTTGGTAATTACGGTTAACAATAGGTATCGATACTACACTCATTTTTTCAATTTCTCTAGTATTGAAACAGATTTTTCAATTAATTCTTTGGCGTTTTCATTTTTTTCACGCAATGTTTTGACCTGTTTAGTCAATATTGCAACCTCCAAATCAGTTTGTTGCGTTGCCAAAGTGGCATTTGACCGCAAATTGCGCGCCAAAGATTCTATATTATCCAGTTCTTGAAAAATTTGTTCTTTTATATCTGCCATATTTGCATTTTAAGACATTTTTTATATGCGTTCAACCGGAAAATGTGATATAATGTTCTATTATTTATGGGAGAATTGTTTCATGAAAACCAAAATTATTTACATTTCTGGAAATGAAGTTTTTGATATGAAAGATATTCGCGCTGCATTTGAAGAAGTCCGCTGTGCGTTGAATCTGGACAAAGATACAATTATGTTTGGTGTCCCTGTTGATGCGGACGATGCGTGTATAATGAATACCGAAACTCCAAAAGAAGTCGCACCAGTTGCCGAAGAAAAAATTGAAACAATTGAAGAAACAATTCCAGAAGCCCCAGAAATCCCAGTTATAGAAGAAACCCCGATTATAGAAGAAGAAATTGAACAAGTGGCGCCTAGAAAACGTGGACGTCCACGCAAGGAAGTCATTGTCGAACCTGTTGCAGAAGAAGAACAATCAGTTGATTCAGTTGATGAAGTTATAGAAGACGCTGTCAACGCAATACCTGTTGAAGAACCAGCAGAAGAAAAAACTGTTTCTATTTTATCAGTATTATCTGCAAACAATACGGAACCTGAAACCGAATCGCTTGAAAAACCGGAAGAAACAAAAGAAGTAGAAATAATTTCTGAAATCACAGAAGAAAAAACCGAAGACATTGTCGCCGAAGAAAATTTGGGCCAAGACGAAGAAACAAAAGAAGACGACGAACCTGATTTAGAAAAACTTTTGTCTGAAATGACACCTTTGGCAGAAGATGAAAAAGAAGAAATTGAACAACCAATCGAAGAAACATCTGAAACCGATTTGTCCGTAGATGCAACATTGGAACAATTGGCATCTGAATTTGTATCAAACCAAGATAAAATTGCATCTGAAACAAAACAACAATCGCGCAGTAAAATTGGTAAACTGCGTAATATATTACCTTTTAAACAATCTAAACACAAAGATCAAGGTATGGGTGATTTGTTAGAATGGGCAGGAATCGCAGCAAATGACGAAGATTTTTCTGTTCCTGGATTTTTCACAAATGCAGCATCGCGTAAATAAAAATGAATGAAACAACAATTCTTAATTTATTAACAAATTCGGGATTTGAAAAAGTTCGCGTTGAAAGTGATTTTGTATATTTCCAAGATCCATCTTGTATATTTCCTGCATTTGATACGTTATTAGATTATGCATGGATTGTTATAATGGTATTAACCGGCATCATGTTATTTGGATGGGCTGTGTTATACATTAAAAACGGTGTAAAAATAGATACTCTGTTTAATAATGCGAAAACTGTTATTTTAATATTGTGCACTTTAAGTGTTGTAAAACCTATTGTGAATTTCGTATATGGCGATAATCTGTTTGAAAAGCAATGCGAACAAAAACGAGTTTCTTTGACAGAAGTTAATGAATTGCTTGATATGCGGAACAAATATTTTGGCAAATCAGACCAAGCGATATTATACGAAACTTTTAATGTGGTTGATTCTGGAAAAATTGAACCTGTATCTATTGAAGAATAAAAATTATTTTTTATCTAATAAATGCATATTACGCGCAGAATAAATGACATCACCCGATACCAATAAATGATCATAAAGACCGATGTCTAATTTATTTAATGCGTTTTCTAATTCTTGTGTTATTTCCAGATCTTGTGATGAAAAAGAAGTGTATGCACTGGGATGATTATGTAATAAAACAACACTGCCCGCATTCAAATCAAGCGCGCGTTTGACAATTTCACGAATATAAACAGCTGCCCAATCTATTGTTCCAGAACTATGCAATTGGTCTTCTATTAATTTAAATTGAGAATCAAGATAAAACACATGAAATTCTTCTATGTTTTTTCCTGTTAAAATAGATTTACAATAATTTTCTAAATTTTCAAATTCGTGAAATATAGGTTTTGCCCCCAATGTTGTTTTGTATTCCATTTGGGTTAATTTATGTATCACTTTGAACAAGACAGCAGAATTTTCTTTGATGCCTTCATTTGACATTAATGATTCCATAGATTCAGATAATAATTGGTGTATACTGCCATACTTTTTATATAACTGTCTTGATAAAGCACGCACATCACGTCGTGGTATTGCGTATGTCAAAAGCAATTCCAAAATTTCATAATCAGCCAACTGACCATCCAGAAACTTTTTACGAAGTCGAGCTCTGTGACCTTGCTGCAAAGATTGTAAATCTTCTTGTTTAATCATGTGTCATTTTTTCAGTGAATATTATTACGCCGTCTTCTGTGATACCAAGTGTGTGTTCCCATTGTGCAGATAATTTGCCGTCTTTGGTTCGAACAGTCCATCCATCTTTTTCGTCCGTCTCACATGCAAAAGTCCCAACATTTATCATTGGTTCAATAGTGAAAACAAATCCAGGTTGCATAATCAAATTATCATACGCTTTGTCATAAAAATGTAAAATATTTGGATTGTCATGCATTACTTTGCCGATACCATGTCCACAATAATCACGCACAATAGAAAAACCATGCGGTTTAACAACACCTTCTATTGTTTTGCCAATTTCAGAAAGAGGAACCCCAGGCGCACAAATTGAAATAGCTGCATTCAAAGCGTCCTGGCATGTTTGAACAAGTTCGCGGGCCTGGTTTGAAACATTACCTATCATAAACATACGAGACGCATCACCATGAAACCCATGATATTCAGCAGTTAAATCTACATTAACAATATCACCATCTTTTAAAATAACATCATCACTTGGGATGCCATGACAAACAACTTCGTTAATAGATGTGCAAATACTTTTCGGATACCCCATATACCCAAGATCCGACGAACGTGCACCATTTTCTTTCAAAAACTGGGCCACCAATCTGTCTATTTCACCAGTAGATATTCCAGCAACAATATGCGGTGTAATAAAATCAAAACAACGCGCAACTAAATCGCCAGAAACACGTAATCTTTTGAAATCTTTTGGAGCATACACAGACGATAACATTTTTATTTCCTTCTTTTTAAAGCAAGTTTGGCAGCACGCGCAGCTAATTTTAATGAAAAATCACGAATTAAAATTTCTGGCTGCATACCCTTGGTTCTGCACATTTTTTCCATATCATTTAATTTAGATAAAACATTTACTATTTCATCTTCGGGCCATATTTTCATTGCCATATTGAATTTATCAGCAACCTTCCAAAACAATTTTGGTAATTGTCCATCAACAACAGCCGTCAATAATTTTGAAAAATGTAAATAAAGCATGCGCACCAACATATTCGCATCTGCGCCACCATAAATCAAACGATCCAGCGCAACCATAGTTTGATTTATATGCCCCGCTGTCAAAGAATACATATAATCATCTGCACTTGTTGCAGATGTATCTGGCAAACATTTTTCAACATCTTCAAGTTCAACAACATGTTTATCAGAAACATATATCGCTATTTTCTGTAAGAAACTGCGAGTTATACCACGATCGCCCCCCATATGAGATAACATATATGACATTGCATCGGGCGTAATTTGTCTGATTCCTTCACTGGCTGATAATTCTTTGTGAATCAGTGTTTCCAATGTTTTTGTATCGTCAGTATAGCACGCAATTGCAGCAATATTTTTTCCGTCTTCAAATAATTTACGAAGCGAACCAACGCGTAAATCTCCGGCAGTTACAATAATTGTCGCACACAAAGCCGAAGATGTAACCAATTCAGACAAAATTTTTGTGTCCCCATCGCCTGCCCCAGAAATCAAAACAGCTTTGCGACCACCGAACATAGAAGGACTGCAACTTTCTGCAAACACAGCATCTTGTTTATCGCGTAATTCGTTAGCATCCAAAGCCAATAAATTATCTTTTTCTATTTCAAGTTTCTCAATTGCTTTATCGCATAATTCGTCGACCAAACCCGCATCCGGACCATATATCAACACAGCATTGACATTTAATATCCCTGAATTAAAATCTGATTCTTTCCACTTCATTATTTATTTTCATTTTTCTGGGTTTCAGCAATAACACGCATACCTATTTTATCAGACAACTGATGAATTGTGTTCATCACAGCATTATTATATGCGGCATTTGACGCAACAAGGTATCTTACGAAAGTATAACTTTCCGCGGCAGATTCTGACCCTTTGGCAATAACTTTATTGTCTTGTTTTAATTCATACGAAGCCGACAATTTTACTTCCTGCCATACTGCATTGCCTGCACGTTCAAATGCTTTGTATTTTGTGGATGGCTCTCTTAAATTCACTGTTAAAGTATATTTCGCATTTTGTTCATGTGCACCACCAAATTGAGCATTCAAAGAATTACGTAATTCAATACCATTAATACCGCTTATTGGCGCAACATATACATTGGTATCATCACCAGAAAATATTGGTTTGAAACTGCATGCTGTTAACAGTAAAAATAAAACTAGTTTTTTCATGTGCTTTTCCTATTGAACTTCTATGTAATTTTAGCTACACTTTTGATAAATCGCAAGAGGGAATGGTGAATATTTTTTTAATTCTTTTGTCTGTAATTATCATGGCAGGATATTATGTGATATCAAGCCCTTCACTGCGAATTGCCCAACACGAAACCGAATACGCTATTCAGAAAGCTGATTTGCGTTCCGTCGCAGAATGTGTTGTGTCTGCACAAAACGCTGCTATGTATGGCGAAGAATTCAAAGATACTTGTATTGAACGTTATGACATTACAAGCCAATATGTGTGCATGAATAAAAAATATGATATAGTCTCGTGCGATTCGATTGGGACAAAATCTCCTGATATTAATTTCATAATCACGACCAGTTATCAATTACCAGAAAACGAATACAACAATATGTTGGAAATATTGGAAAAATATTATCCTGATGCTGGGACATTTGGTATATTCACAAACCCTGAATTGATGTCTGCAGGAACAATAAGCAACCGTAAAATCCCACAAAAAATCATAAACGCTGCATCGTTGCAACCCGGCCAATTAACATACATAATGCAATACAAAATCCCCGAAGAAACCATAGATTATGCAACAGCCGATATATCTGATATTGAATGCCCTGCTGGTACGATGAAAACATATCGTTTTGGTCGTTGGCAATGCATAGAATATAATTATAAAACATCATGTACTGGTGATACAATTTGGGATGATACGGTTATGGAATGCGTGGCAGACGAAACGCGTAAACCATTATGTTCAAACAATCAAACCGCTGTATTAATAGACAATATATGGGAATGCGTTGACCCATTTGGCGATGTCACCTGCCCTGATGGAATGACAGCACGACTTAATTACAATTTGCTTGAATGGGAATGTGTTGATGATCCAAACAGAACCAAAAATGTAAAAAAATGCGATAATATCGCGACACTGCCAAATAATCCAGGTGGTGTTGGTGCAACCTTGCGTGTCCGTTCTATATCGTGTACAGATTGTGAAATCCCTATTTTAAACGAAGACACATGCGAAACATATTGCATACCAGACCCAGATAAATTAAACGATAAAAAATGCTATGGTGGATATGTTGACGATTGCAGCGGACCTAATCGTGCAATATATTTCGGTTTTTCATTGAAATCAACAATCGATGGCATCCCAGCACTTGAAAACGCAACTGTTATATTGGATAGAAATCACAGCCAAAACAGAATGTTTAATTGCATGGATTGTGGTGATGGCATAATAGACACAGAAAAATCAATCCCACCATATACAGCAGTGTGTAAATAAACAAATCACCAAACGGGTGTTTTTGTTATTTTGGCAGGGCCATCTGTGCAATTCACGAATTGATGATATGCACGATTTGTTGTCATTTGGGAAAGAAATTAAAATGTTTATCAAATATACAAATAAAAAATAGTTTGAAATTCCTATATGTCTTGATACTATATATTGCATGGAAATATTCATTATTTTTTTAATTTTAGTATTTGTTGGTTTGATAATTAAATCAGCCTATCACAAATCTAGTAATTCAACATTTTGGCCACAAAGATATGATGAAAGATTAGACGAAATAACGTCTGAAGAAAGAGGAACATGGTCTGAAAGAGATTTGATTAGTTCTTTACTAGATTACGGCATTTCTCCAAAAGCAATCTTTCATGATTTGTATATAAAAAATGGTAAATACGGTTTTTCACAAATAGATGTTGTTGTTGCAACAAAAGTCGGTTTAATAGTTTTTGAAGTGAAAGATTATGCTGGATGGATTTTTGGTCAAGCAAAAGACACAAAATGGACACAAAGTTTCTATGATAAATATCACCGCAAAAAACATACGTATCGTTTTTATAACCCTGTATTACAAAATGAATCACATATAAAAGTATTACAAAAGCAATCAAAACAATTTGCTGATTTGCCTTTCTATTCTGTAATAGTTTTTTATGGCGACAGTGAATTAAGAGATATCAATTTTATACCAGATGGAACATTTGTGATAAAACCACATAGATTGAATGACGTATTAGACATTATTTTAGATAATGATGAAGCAGAATATACAGATAAACGTGAAGTAATAAGAATCTTAAAATCTGCTGTTGATAATGGCGACAACCCAGACACACAAACAGAACATGTTGATAAACTTAAAGACATGTTGGGTAAAGATAGAGTACTGGATTAGTGTTGAAAAATAAAACACACAGAAATATAATAATACTGAAAAAACAAGGAGAATAACATGGTCAAAAGAAACGAACACTTTGATAATTCATTGGGTGCATGTTTGAAATCTTATTGGACAGAATATACCGGATGGGGACGTGCGACACGTTCTGAATATTGGTGGTCTGTTTTATTTTATTCAATATTAGTTCCTACTTTATTAGGAAATAGTAGTTTAGGTCTTTTATGGACACTTGTGACGTTGGTACCAGGTTTTACCGTAGCAGCAAGACGTTGGCACGATATAAATCGTTCTGCATGGAATATGTTATGGATATTATTACCTATAATTGGTTGGATAATTAGTATTGTATATTTATGTCAACCAAGCACACCTAAAAATCAGTTCGGCGAACCAAGAATTAAATTGAACTCTGTTAATTCAAACGCACAAAAGAATACAGGTTTATACATAGTGTTGGGTATAGTTGTAGGTATTCTCTGTTTCTTTTTACTGATATTTGGTCTTTCACATACCAATACAACATCTGTTGAAACTACAATCATAGAAACCAAAATCGAAAAAAGTAAAATAACACTTTTTGATTCCCCTGCTGATTGTGTTTCAAAAGGTTATATAGAAATCCAAGAAGTACTTGATTCTTCAACTGCTATTGCGAAAACACAATCAGATGTTATTGGTGATAAAATCTTTTATTATGGTAAAGACGTTGTAATAACAAATAAAAAAGGGAAAACTTATTACGACAAACAAGAAATAAAGGCCCCTAATTGTTTCCGTCAGATTGGTATTTATAAGGCCTGGGGTCGCACATTGCCTGTTGTTGAAGCACAATAATGAAAAATACCCACAATGAATACGAACTAAGAAAAAGGTTAGATTTCTAACCTTTTCTTTTTAAAAGTTCGTAAATTGACGAAACAGGCTATGTTTTAACCCCACTATTTACGAACTCGTGAAAGGATTGGAAAACAGCCCCACTCGTGCTTGATAAACAATAACCAAACCTAAACGCAAAAACTCTATTAAACATATCCGTTTTTGCAGGTTTGCTAATTGTTCATCTGCGAATTGGTCATGCACACTTTGGGCTTTGCCCACAAAAACTTCGTTTTTGAACGACACTGCGTGCCGTTGATGTTCTGACCTAATCCTTCGTGGGGCGCAAAATAAAACGACCACCATTTCGGTGGTCTTTTTATTTTGGCAGCCCCACTCGGATTTGAACCGGGATTCTCGCCTTGAAAGGGCGGTGTCCTAACCATTAGACGATGGGGCCAGAAACCTTATAATACCGCCGTTTTGTCGGCGGTAAAAATAACTGGCGGGATGTAAGGGGCTCGAACCCTCGACCTTCTGCGTGACAGGCAGACGCTCTAAACCAGCTGAGCTAACACCCCAGCGCGAAGCATATATTATAATGAACATTCATAAAAATCAAGCAGTTTTTTCACAAATTGACAATTCGTGTAAAGTTTTCTATAATATCTTTTATGAAGAAGTTATTTTTACTAATTTGTATGGTTTTATTATGCGCACTGGTTCTGGGTGGTTGTGGTGTAAAATCCGAATTGGAACACGAACCAGATTACCCACGTAATTATCCTGTGTATTAAGTCTGCGGGTATGGCGGAACTGGTAGACGCGCTGGATTTAGGTTCCAGTGGGGCAACCCATAAGAGTTCGATTCT
>CAMVAB010000035.1 GCA_947165335.1 uncultured Pseudomonadota bacterium
CGACCACGAAATTCAAAACCGCCATTAAAGGCGGTTTTTCTTTTGATTCCCAATACTTACGCCGAGTTCGAATCTTATTATTTTCAAAAAGACAAAAAATTTAATTTCTCGAACTTTTTGTGATATAATTCCCACCAAGGAGTTTTTTATGAAAGCAACAATTGCACTTATTTTAATATCAGTTTGCACAATATCTGAACTTATCGCATATATGCCACAAATAGTAAAAATATTAAAAACCAAATCCGCAGATGATTTAAGTTTAACCAGTTGGTTAATATGGATTGTATCTGATATATGTTATTTGGCATATGTTTTACTGGAAAGCCCTGAAATAGGTGTGGTATTTCTTGCTACTTTAAGTTTGGTATTGGTATTGTTTGTATTCGGATTGACACTCTTTTACCAAAAACACCCGAAAACAAAGAAAAAAAATCGTCATTAAACAAATTTCATATTCTTAATCTCTCTTCCTATCTTCATAATCTCAGTTCGCAAACCGCCATCCCAGCACGACCAGAGAGTTCAAACCGCTCAAAAAGAGCGGTTTTTATTATTGCGTATTTTGCCAAAAAAATTGTATTTTTGTACTTTTTGTGCTATAATATTGCTATGAAAAAAAGGAGTTTATTAATGTCTTCAGGAACAATGACCAACTTGGCTGCAAAGATAACAAACTTTGAACACGAAGCCAATTTTGTAAGAATAGATTTTCAAAACGGAACTGATTTAAATAAAACAGCAGAAGATTTACAGGCTTTGGGTATAACGGATATAGTTAACAAATACACAAATGGTATTGTTAAATCTGAAATAAAGCCTGTATTTATATTAAAATACCAATATTCACCACAAAAAAGACTTATTGATAATCTGGAACACAAATTTGTTCGTATGTCTGCATTGCAAAAATTATGGAATTATGGCGGATTATCTTTAGACAAAGACGAACAAGCATATTTTGATGAAATAACCGCACGCGCGGCAGCCGCGAAAATGGCTGGAAAATCAAAATAACCTTGTTTTTTCTTTTAAAAAACCACCGCATCTAACGGTGGTTTTTTTATACTTTTATTCCCAATATAAATAATATATAATCAAGATATGACCCAAGAAGAAATTATAGATTTTTTACACAAAAAATATCCGTCCCAGGAAATTAAATTTATTGGATCGGGTTCTGATTCAACAGCTTTTCGTGTTGAAGATCAGGTTATTCGTGTTCCGCATAATGAAGACAACATAAAACTTTATTTACACGAAGCTGCTGTTTGTAATGCTATTAAAAAATTTATCGACTTTGACATACCTGAAATAACAGTTCACCAAGATGAAATATTATGGATTGAACACAAAATTGTTGATGGAAAAAAATGGTCATGGCACAAATTTATGTTTCATCCAAAAAAACAAAAAAATTTGGGAATCGGATTAGCCCGCTTTATGGCACAATTACACAGCAAAAACGCACGAGATGCGATTAGCAAGGCTAAACATATTCAAAAATACAAATATGTTTATATGCCATACGAAGAAGTTTTACCCTATATTTCGAATGTGCTAAGACCGCGTCAATTAGAATATTTTAAAAAACGTTATGAAAAAATTGTGTCGAAAAAGGTACCTGACAAAGACATGGTTCTTTGTCATTTAGGAATCAAAGGTCCAAATTCTGTTGTAGATGACAATGGAAATCTGACCGGGATTTTTGATTTCTGTAATGCAGGTATTTATGAACGTTGGCGTGATATGGTATTAGTATATTTGTTTGCACCACTTTATCTTTGGCGGATTTTTTGCTATGAATACAAACGTATTACTGGTATAACAATCGACACTAAACGCATTTCCGATTTGTCAACGATAGAATTTTTATGGGCAAAACGTTGGTATAAAAATGATAAATTCAGACCATTGGGTGAACGTTTCATCGCTAAAAATGTCGCTGCTGCAATGGCACATTTTCATGGGTTACCAAAAATTACTATGTGGTGGTGGTATTATACAAAAAGATAATACCCAATATTTTTCTCTTTATTTTAATTTATTTTTTTATTAAAGTATCCGCCGGAGAGATAACATAAAAGGCAAAAGAATTATGAAATTTACCAAAACGAAAATCGAAGGCGTTTATATTATCGAACCAACTATATTCAAAGACGAACGCGGTTATTTTTTTGAAAGCTATAACGAACATGAATTTTTTGCGAATGGTATCGCTGCGCGATTTGTTCAAGATAACCAATCTAAATCTTCATACGGTGTTATTCGTGGTTTACATATGCAATTACCACCTTTTAGTCAGGCAAAACTGGTTCGCGTATTAAAGGGCAAAGTGCTGGATGTTGCTGTTGATGTTCGCCCAGATTCAAAAACTTTTGGTAAATATGTTGCTATTGAATTGTCAGACGAAAACAAAAAACAATTATTTATTCCGCGCAATTTCCTGCATGGATTTTCAGTGTTAAGTGACGAAGCAATCTTTGCATATAAATGTGACAATTTATACCATAAACCTTCTGAATTTGGTATAAGATATGACGACCCAAAAATCAATGTTAAATGGCAAATTCCAAAAGATAAAATTATAACATCTGAAAAAGACAGAATGGCAAACACATTAGATGATTTGCTGCAACGTTTAAGATAACATTCCGCCGTTTTGGCGGTTTTATTTTTCTTAAAAATATACTTGTTTATTTGGGCAAAAAACACTATCATATATATCATGATGAAAGGAAGTTTTGTTTTTATTTTATCTTTGTGTATGTGCGCGAATGCGTTTGCTGCAAAAGGTTTTATCCCAAAACGTTTTAACACGGTTACTTCGCATGACGATGTGTATCCGTATATATTAAATAATGCAAAGGTTAATACTAATACAAACCCAACATCATCAAATACTAATAATTCTATATCTGCGGCACCTGTTGGAAAACGCAATGTGGTAAAACGCAAAACCAATGCACGTGCAGCAACTGCTGTTTCAGCGCAAACGCAAACTAATTCAAACCGTCGTGTTGTTCAACGCCCTAATACTGTGCGCGCTGCAAACAACATGCAATCGGCGCGTGTAAACCAAAATCGCAACACACAAAATGTTGGCACAAGATCCGCCACACCAATGGGTGCGCGTTCTGCATCTAATACACGTGTTGTAAATGCAACTTCAAATTCTTCGACTGGAACAAAGGTTTCTTCTGCGCGATGTTTGGCTGATTACAAAGAATGCATGGAAATGTATTGTCAACGCGAAGATACTGCCTATAACCGTTGCTATTGCAGTGCAAAATTAGCCCAGATAGATTCTAAATATCAAAATAAAATTGATAATTTGATTCAACAAATCATCAAATTACAATATAACACTTCTGTAACAGATGAAGAAATCAAAGAATATTGGGATCAAACTGTTGGTTCTTATACTGGCGATAATCCATGGGTTAATATCGATAATGCCTTGAATATTGAATGGGCAGACACGCAAAGCCGTGTTCGTGGTCAAAATGCTTTCAATACTGGACATGAATATTGCGTTCAAAATTTACGCGCATGCTCTTATATGGCAACCAATTTGCGTGATTCTTATAAATCTGATATCGCACGCGATTGCGCCACATATGAAAAAAGTTTACAAAAAATTCAAGCCACAGCCGAAAGCGTAATAAAGAGTTATAAATAATGGTAAAATTTTTGGGTGCTGAATACAGCCGTGGTGCAACGGCTAATGTTATGAACGGGGGACCTGCTTTAGCGCCCCAAGCTGTCCAGAAAATGTTTCCTAATGCCGATTGGGTTATATTAACTTCCGCAAATGTCAGTATTGCAGAATGTTTAAAGGATCGTTTTGGCGATGCATATAATATGCATAAAAAAATATATGCAAATACACCGCGTGAAAGACATATTTTTATTGGTGGCGATCATAGTGTAAATTTTTCACATTTTGCCGCTATTGCAAATATGTATCCAAACGAAGATTTATGTTTGCTCTATTTTGATGCACATCTTGATATACACACACCCGAAAGCTCTAAACGCGAAGCAACTGGTTCGCCACATGGAACAAATGTTCGTCATTTGCTGGGTGAAGGCGATAAACGTTGGTTGTCGTTATCAAATAACAAGCCAGTATTAAAACATGAAAATCTGTTTTATTTTGGCGTGCGTTCTTTTGAACCTTCGGAAATAAAATATGTAAAAGATAATAATATTTTTTATCTTACACCGGATCAATTACAAACACAATCTGATTGGAACCGCGCATTCAAAGAAGTTCGCCAGCGCATAGACGGCAAAAAATTTGTTGTGTCCTTTGATTTCGACGGAATTGATAACAAATATTTCAAAGATGTTTGGGTTCCTGAAACAAATGGTTTGTCATTAGAATTTGCGCGTGCTTTTGTTTCAGAGTTTAAAGACGCGATCGGTTTTGAATTTGTTGAATGGGCTGTATCTGGCGATAAAGATTGCGAATCTGTTGCAAAAGAGTTAATCGATATTGTTGCAAAAACTTTTGATTAGCGAACATTTCCGTAAAAATTCACGTACAATTCATATGCAGCGTTAAAATCTGATTTGTCAAAATTGTTTTTTTGTTGTTCGCGTAATTGCATAATTTGTCGACTTGTCATATTTTCCATTTTTCTGAATATTTTACGCGCATTGTAAGATAAACGACCATAATCTGTTTTATAAGTATCACCAAAATCTATACGCTTACCACATATAAAATTACCACAATGACTTTCTTGGCACGTAGTTTGAAAGATAGACGCAATATCATATGCATATTCTGGCATTATGTTATTTTCTCCGCCAGCCCATTTGCTCAACATATACTGGGTGCCAAATAAATTAGCCATATAAATTGGATTATTCTTTTTAGGTTCACATTTGTTCGCACAGAAAGCCGTTGGTATTTCGTATAATGGACCGTGTCCATGATATCCATATACATCTGGTTTAAAAACTTTCAAAGCATATTCTGCGTGAATTTCTGGAAAAGTTAATTTATAAACATCACCAACCGCGCCGCCCCATTCACGATATGCATAATCCAGATTTGGCATTCTTTCATAGGTTTCCAAAACACACAATGTATTAAAGAGTTCACCAATTTCTGTTAAATAATATTTCATTTCTGTGTGGTGCTTTAATTCTTCGCCTTTATCCATAACCAAGAAATCTAGTTCTGCAAAAAACTTGTTCGTTACAGACGACAAATCTTTTTTATCAACCAACGCACGCAATTCCGGTGGCAAAAACCCAATATGCGGTTTTATATCACAATGTGTCCAAATCTGTTTTAAACCCTGCACTCCATCACAATCAAGCCCATGTTTACGGATAAACTTGGTCAAACCAGGATGTTTTGGTCTTTCGCCAAAAGATGTATTTTGTTTATTCATACTTAAATTATAGACAAAATATAAATATTGTCAATATGTTATTTTGTCACAGCTCAAATTGTGCTCGTAAATATTTCGCGCTAAATCATCGCTGATATTTTCCCAATCAGATTTATGTCCATATATAATATCACAATCGCACAGATTCTTATTCTGCGATTGTGTATTTATCGAACAAGACGCGACGAATATCAGCCACACCAGTTTTATATACCGTATCATGTATTACCTTTTGTTTTTGTTGTGTTTGCACCATTGTTTCAAAATCATTTTGCAAATATTTTGTTTTACATTTTGCACGTTCAATATTTACCCCGTAAAAATAAGCGCCCATAACCAGAGCGCCCACCATACCTAATAAATACAATTTATTCATAAATTACAACCTTTTTAAAAACCCGCCAATTTGGCGGGTTATTTTTACTGATTCATCGAATTAAAGAAATCTTCGTTTGTTTTAGTCAAACGTAATTTATCCAACAAGAATTCCATTGCTTCCAATGTTCCCATAGGATTTATAATACGACGCAAAACATACATTTTTGATAATGTATCTTTGGATACCAACAGATCTTCTTTACGTGTTCCAGATTTGGTTATATCAATTGCTGGGTATACACGTTTATCAGATAGTTTGCGATCCAAAATGATTTCGCTATTGCCCGTTCCTTTAAATTCTTCAAAAACAACTTCGTCCATCTTGGAACCTGTATCTATCAAAGCAGTTGCGATAATAGTCAACGAACCACCGCCTTCGATATTACGTGCGGCACCAAAGAAACGTTTTGGACGTTGCAATGCGTAAGCATCAACACCACCCGTCAATACTTTACCACTTGATGGAACGACAGTATTGTATGCACGTCCTAAACGAGTAATAGAATCAAGCAATATAACAACATCTTGTCCTGCTTCGACCAAACGTTTTGCTTTTTCGATAACCATTTCAGCAACTTGGATATGACGTGTTGCAGGTTCATCAAAAGTCGAAGAAATAACTTCACCCCGCACACTGCGTTGCATATCCGTTACTTCTTCTGGACGTTCATCTATCAACAAAACTATCAATTTCACATCAGGATAATTTGTTGCAATTGAATGCGCAATATTTTGAAGCATAACTGTTTTACCGGTTCTTGGCGGCGCAACAATCAGCGAACGTTGACCCTTACCAGTTGGTGAAATCAAATCAATAACACGTGCAGATAAATTGCGACCTTTGTCTGTATCGTCTGGTACTTCCATTTGTAATTTTTCGTCAGGGTACAAAGGCGTCATATCATCGAAAGAAATACGATGACGTAATTTTTCAGGATCGTCCCCATTTACGCGTTCAATTGTTTCCAATGCAAAATAACGTTCAGATTCATTTTGTGGCGCCTGGATTTGTCCTTCGACATAATCACCTGTTTTAAGACCGTATTTCTTAATCAAATTTGGGGACACATACAAATCGTCAGGTCCAGCCAAATAATTACTTTCCGGCGCGCGTAAGAAACCAAAACCATCAGGCATACGTTCCAATACACCATCACCTATTAAAACAATTGATTTATCAGCAGCGTAGACACGCATAACCGCGAAACGCAACTGCTGAACATTTAATTGCGAAGGATTTTCAATCCCCATATCTTCAGCCATCTTCAACAATTGTTGAGGAGACTTTGTCTTTAATTCATTTACATGCATAAAAAAGCCTTTTGGAAATAGCAGACGGAGAATTCCGGTGCTTTGTTAATCATATTATAGTGGAAATACGTAAAAAAGTCAAGGGGGCTAACAAGAAGTGGCCACATCGGGCCACACCAATTTTTCAGATAAAACTCATTATTTTTCTGTGCCGGAATTTTCAATAACAATTCCGCGTTTTTTGAATTCAGCAGCAAAATTTACAACATTCATTTTTTGCACAGCAGCCTTCATTTTCGCTGCTTTTGCCGCTTTATTAAAAGAGTTCGTTTTAGCCATTTTATTACCTTTTACGCTTTATCTCTCTATCAATTTATGACAATAATATACCAAAAAAATTTTTTTGTCAAGTATATTTGTCAATACCCTTATTTTATAATTCCACCCTATTCTTTATTGTTCACAATCAGAACATTCTTCGACTTCACTGAATTCTTCAACGACAATTGGAGCCGCTTTTTGTTCTTCTGTATAGTGAACTTCTTTGACAACACGAACACGACGATTTTCAGCGTTCGGTGTGTTGTTTGGTGTTTGAACCTTCAAATCTTCTTCACCAGCAGATACAGCGATGATTTGAGAAGATGGAATACCATATTCAATCAACATTTTTTGTACTGCTTCGGCACGACGACCGCCAAGCGCATAGTTATATGAACTTGATCCGGCGGTATCAGTATGACCAACGACAGAAACCTTTACATTTTTGTTTGCCTGGGTTGTAGCAGCCAATTTTCTGATAATATCTTCATATTCTGGTTTGATTTTAGATTTATCAAAATCAAAATGAACTTCAAATATTTCTTCCATAACATGTTGTTTTGGTTCCAATGGAATTTGTTGAACCTTGATAACAGTCTTTTCACCATTACCAATTTCATCCAAACGAGCATTTATCGCAGCCAATTCAGCACGCATCGCCATCATCATATCGATAAATTCATCACGAGTTACATATTCGCCACTTAAATCTTCGCCTTCGGCATTTTCTGTTCCGCCATATATATTTTGGTTAAACACCATTGGCTGTTGAGGAACGGACACAGGTTGAATTAAATTAGCAGGAATATTTACATTATTAACAATTACAACGCCTTCACGAGAACGGCTCGAGCCAGCCATCGCATTTAAACGACGGGTTTGCGGATAATATTGTTCTTCTTTTGGTGTTAAATTTTCAGATTTCACGTGCGTTGCAGGCACAACCTGGCCATTTTCGCAATCTTTCAATGTTTGTAATGTTGTTACAAAACGGCTTTTGCATTCTTGTGCGGTGGCATTTTGACCACTTGCAGCAGCAGAAATCCAACAATCAAATTTTGCCTGGGCTTCTGCAGCCAATTGTGGTTGCACATCAGCAGCATCACTTTTTAATTCATTTATTAAATCGTTATATGCGGAATATATTTCGAATCTTTCAGCCTCATCACGTATAGTCCAGGAATCTAAGTTTTCAGGAAACGGTGTTTCACCAGAAAAAGCACTGACCGCTTTTTGAGCGAACAATTCTGCAATATCAGGATAACCACTTGTATGTCCGTTATATATAGCATACGAACGATAATTCATAGCCAACTGATTTAAAAAGGAATCTTGATGTGGTGCATCTTCCACATTTAAATTTTCAATATAATCAACGGTCGGAGTATTGTATGAACCAGACTCTCTCTCTGTTCCGGCACAACCAACCAAAGCGATTGCTGCGACCAAAGATAACAATGATACATAGTGTTTATTTTTCATGTTAGATTCCTTTCCTTTATTACATTGTTATAATTATAACAAATTTTACATATTTGAGTAAAGCAAAAAA
>CAMVAB010000036.1 GCA_947165335.1 uncultured Pseudomonadota bacterium
TAGTTAAAGAATATCTTGGCAGTGTTGTGCCGAATAATGATAACTTTTTTGCAGCGCTTAACGGGGCGGTATTTTCAGACGGAACATTTGTGTATATTCCAAAAAATACTAAATGCCCTATTGATTTAGCAAGTTATTTTAGAATTGAAACAGCTAAAATAGGACAATTTGAACGAACACTTATTATCGCAGATGAAGGTTCAACATTATCGTATATGGAAGGATGCAGCGCGCCACGTCGCCCAAATCACCAATTACATAGCGGTGTTGTTGAAATAGTTGTAAAGAAAAATGCGCAGGTAAAATATTCTACTGTACAAAACTGGTATGCGGGAGATTCCGTAGCGTATAGCAAATCAAAACAATCTAGAAATGGTATATTAAACTTTGTTACAAAACGCGGAAAATGTTTTGAAAACGCATCACTTGATTGGACACAAATCGAAATCGGATCAAGTATGACTTGGAAATATCCGTCCACTATTTTATATGGAAAAAATTCACAAAGCGATTTTTATTCCCTGTCAATTACGCGTGGAACACAACAGGCTGATACAGGAACAAAAATGATTCATGTTGGAGATAATACTGTATCAAACATAGTTTCATATGGTGTTGCTACTGATTATTCAAAACAAACATTTCGTTCACTGGTTTCTTTTGCAGGAAAAAACAGCAAGAACGCATCTAAGTGCGACAGCCGTATAATCGGCGACAATGCAACAGTAAATACTATTCCAACAATTGTTCATTCAAACGGTTCTAACCAACAATCACACGAGGCAACAACTGGGGCAATCGATGCCGCATCCCTGCTCTTTCTTGAACAAAATGGATTAAGTGAAGACGAAGCAACCGCACTTATAATTGGTTCTATGGCTTCTCCAATAATATCTAGATTACCAATGGAATTCTTGGTAGAATCAAAACAATTAATACAAATGGCTTTAACAAAAGAATAATAAAATGCTTGAAATAAAAAATCTTTGCGTATCTTTTAATGACAAACCATTATTAAAAAATATCAATATGGTTATTAAAGATGGTGCACGCCACAGATTGATCGGACATAACGGTTCTGGAAAATCAACTTTGATAAATACTATTGCTGGCGATAAAAATTACACGATAGATTCTGGAAAAATTATATTTGATGACAAAGACATCACAAACGAAACAACGACAACTCGTGCATTGATGGGTATATTTTTGGGCGGACAAAATGTCCCTGAAATTCCAGGTTTAACCGTACTTAGTTTTTTAAAACATTCAATGATTGCACACAAACATTTTGAAACTGGCAAAGATTTATCTATGGGTGAATTCCTTGAAAAATTAGAAAATGTTCGCGAAGAATTATCTATTCCAAAAGATTGGTTAAACCGTTATGTAAATGTTGGTTTTTCAGGCGGGGAAAGAAAACGTATAATGTTATTACGTTTACTTTTGACACAACCAAAATTTGCCATGCTGGACGAACCTGATTCTGGGGCAGATAAAGACGTTCAAAAACAAATTATTGAAACAATAAACAAAATGAAAGACACAACATTTTTGTTTGTTTCGCACCAGGATAGTTTTGCAAAAAATATAGATATCACAGAAACAACTACTTTGGATAACGGTGAAATTGTGATAAAATAAAACGAAGAAAAACAAAAAGGAAAGAAAATGAAAAACAATCAATTAAAACAATGGCTTTTAAATAAACCAATTTTATTTACTTTGATGTTTATTGGATTAGGCGTGATATTCAGCATCATACATTCTTTGATAGCAATGGTTGTCACGATTGAATCATCTATTCTTATATCTTTGATGTTCGCTTTTTCCTTTATATATTCTGTATATTATATGATAAAGAAACTACCCCACGATAAAATGTACAGAAACGATTTTGTCGCGATAGTAAATGGTAGCGCTTTTATTTCAATCTTGTTTTCGTTATTAATTTTATTTATTCCAAATGTTCCGGATATAAAAACAAAAGTTTTGTGGTTATACGTATTACATCCAACTGTATTCACCGTAAGTATTATTGTTATTACCCTTGTCATGCTGTATTTAATAGGCGTTGCAATTTCTGGCATTTATGCAAAATACAAACGTTGTGTTGAAATGGGCATAACCCCATGGAAAGTGATTTTATCTATGCCATTTTCTTTTTTAATGTTATGGACCCCAGGATATCTAATTGCTGAAAAATCAAAGAAATCTAACCTGTTGATAAAATCACCATGGTATTCAAAATTAAACAAATGGGTGTTAAGAAACTTTAACAATACATTACTGATTTTCTTGCTGATATTATTGTTCAAGACATCTTTTTCAGGCACACCTGCATTTATTTTGACATTGTCGTTATTGGTTATATACACATTGTGGTATGTAAAGCATAAATCTGATTTTGTAAAAAACATTAACAATGGATATGCGTTAACAGCCGTTGGAATTAACATCGCGATTGTTATTGCTGTTTTATTACAATATATTTAAAAAAAGGTAAAACATGCATAATTTGGTATTCTTTATTGCTCTGATATTTTGTTTATGGATTGGACGTTCAATATTTATTCCTTTATTGTTTGCGACTTTTCTATGGTATTTGCTAAATGCTATCGCAGCATATTATCGCAAAATCATGCCATGTTATAAAAACAGTACAGGCACATGTAAAATACCAAATCGTATTTACAGTTTTTTATCTATTTTATTATCTATTTTAACAGTTAGTGGCATCATATATTTATTTGCGACACAAATAAAACCTATGTTGATAGAATTATATAACGCAACACCTATCTTACAGGAAAAACTTTTTGTATTCAGTCATTTCTTGTCAAATAAAATTGGTATAGATGTCGATATCAATTTAATTCCAAACCTGCCGCAAATCGCCGGATACATCGGATCATCATTAGCTGGACTTGCCGCATCCACAGGTATGGTTTTAATATATTTGATATTTATGTTTGTTGAACAAAGTTCATTTAACAAAAAAATAGAAGCTATGCCATTATCAAAAATTAAATCTAAAAAATTGCGTTACATTTTAAACAGCATTGACGAAAATATGAAAAAATATTTGTTTACAAAAACATTTATATCTGCCGCAACAGGATTAAGTGCATATATATTATTACGTATAATCGGTCTTGAATATGCAAGTGTTTGGGCGTTTATAATCTTTATCCTTAATTATATACCAACAATCGGTTCAATACTTGCGTGTGCATTGCCTATTGCCTATGCGCTAATAAGTGGCGATACATGGCATCTGTCGTTATTTACAGCGATATCTTTGATTGGCTTGGAAATTATTTTTGGAAATATTTTGGATCCAAAATTAACAGGAAAAACATTAAACATTTCAACATTAGCGATTCTTATTAACCTGATATTTTGGGGTATGATTTGGGGACCGGCTGGAATGTTTTTCAGTGTTCCTATTTTAGTGGCCATATATGTTACAACCGCACAATTTGAATCCACACGATGGATTGCAACACTGCTTTCAACGGATGGAAAAATCCCAGACGAAACACAAAACGATTAAATTCGTTTTAGCATAGCAATCGCGTTTTCCAGAATAATCTTTGCAGATACAGAATCAAGCTCTTGCTTAATCTTGGCTATGCTTTTGCGCCCTATTTCTTCCTGAGCAGCTGCACTTGTTAAATTTTCCTCTGTAAAAATAATTGGTAAATTAGTTTTCAAAGCAAGTTTTTTAGCAAATTCGCGAACCATTATTGTTGTTTCGGAATCGCTACCATCAGCATGTAAAGGTAATCCAATAACAATTCCAGATATTTTTTCTGCATTTATTATATTCAAAATATTTTGAATCAGTTCGTCTTGGGTTTTTATATAAAATGGAGGTCTTGTGAACACAAAATCACGATTTTCGTCTGATACAGCCACCCCACAACGACGTTGTCCCCAATCCAGAGCTAATATTCGTCCTTTTGGTCGCGGAAAATCCTTGTAATCAGATAAAATCATTGTATAATCCTTTATGTTTTAAATAATAGGATTCAAAATGGCATTTAGCAAGAAACAATTACAAAAATTTGCAGATTTGATCAAAATTGAAATATCTGATGAAAAACTCGAAAAAATGAACATAGACAGTGTTATTGAATGGTTGGATAAATTACAACAAATTGACACTTCTGGCGTTCAACCCATGTTAAATCCATCTGAACATAAATTGCCTTTGCGTGAAGATGTTGTAACGGAATCAAATATGCGCGAACAAATATTGGCAAACACACCTGATACAACTGGTGTGTCACGCGGATATTTCGCGGTACCAAAAATTATGGATGAAGAATAAAGGTAGCGACAATGATAGATTTAACAATTAAACAAGCTCTTCAAAAATTAAAATCACGAGAAATAAGTGCCACTGAATTGACACGTGCATATTTGAATCGTATCGAACAATTCGGAAAAGATTTAAATTGCTATATCACTGTCACACCGGAACGTGCTCTGGCCGACGCCACTGCATCTGATGAACGTTATGCAAATGGAAACGCCCTTCCATTAGATGGTATGCCAATCGCAATGAAAGATTTGTTTGCAACACGTGGTATTCGTACAACAGCTGCTTCGCGTATGCTTGAAAATTTTGTTCCAGAATACGAATCAACAGTGTCTCAAAAATTTATTGATGCTGGAACAGTGTTATTGGGAAAGGCAAATTTGGATGAATTTGCGATGGGGACATTTTCTAAAACATCTTACTTTGGCGCCCCAGTAAACCCATGGCAAATTGAAAAACACTTAACAGCTGGTGGTTCATCTGGGGGATCAACAAGTGCTGTTGCCGGCGGTCTTGCTATCGCAGCAACCGGAACAGATACCGGTGGTTCAATTCGTTTTCCATCTGCTATGACCGGACTTGTCGGTATGAAACCAACATATGGTTTATGTTCGCGTTGGGGATGCGTTGCTTTCGCATCAAGTCTTGATACACCTGGTCCAATTGCACGTACTGTTGAAGATACTGCTTTGATGTTAGCAGCTATGGCTGGACATGATTCAAAAGATTCGACCAGTTCACCCAAAGCCATTTTCGAAACAGATGGTAATTTACAACCTGTACTGGGTAACGGTAAAAAATTACGCATTGGTATTATCAAAGAATTCAACAATGTAAAAATTTCAGATGATATGAAAACATTATTTGAAAAAAGAATTGCAGATTTGAAATCTTTGGGCGCTGAAATTGTTGAAGTTTCAATTCCAAATATCTTGGATGCTTTGGCTGCATATTATATTATCGCCCCAGCAGAAGCATCATCTAATCTTGCGCGTTATGACGGTATGAGATACGGTCTGCGTATCGAAGGTGATGGTCCTTATGATACATATAAAAAGACACGTGCTGCTGGATTTGGCGAAGAAGTTCAACGTCGTATGATTATCGGTACAGCGGTATTATCAAGCGAATCTTATGAAGTATATTTCATGCAAGCTGCACGCGTTCGTCGTATGATTGCAGACAGTTTTAAAGACGCTTTTGATAAATGCGATTTAATTGTTTGTCCATCAAGCGCTGGCACAGCTATGCCACTTGATTCCGATTTAACACCACTTGAATATTATGCACTTGATTTGTTCACAGTTGCTATGAATTTGGCTGGTATCCCTGCAGCATCTGTTCCATGTGGTTTGGCCACAAATGGTTTACCACTCGGGATACAGGTTGTCGGCCCAAGATTCAGTGATATGCGGGTTTTACAATTGGCGAAACACATTGAAGAATGTGCACAAATTGACAACCGTCCAACAAAAATAATGGGGAAATAAAAAATGGTGGCTAGAAGTAGAATCGAACTACTGACACAGGGATTTTCAGTCCCTTGCTCTACCAACTGAGCTATCTAGCCAACGGGTGCTATAATAAGATACAAAAAACAAAAAAGCAAGGAAAAATAAAAATGTTTACGATTAAAGGCAAAACAACAGATTGGGAAGTAGTTATTGGTTTGGAAACCCATATAGAGGTTTTATCCAACAGTAAATTGTTCAGTGGTGCATCTGCTGATTATAATCCAACAGTTGCTCCTAATACCCAAGCATGTATGATTGATGTCGCAATGCCTGGTATGTTACCAGTATTAAATAAATACTGTGTTGAACAGGCGATTAAATTCGGATTGGGAATAAACGCAGAAATATCAAAACATTCTAAATTTGCCCGTAAACAATATTTTTACCCTGACCTGCCCCAAGGTTATCAGATTTCACAGCCAGCCGAAGAACCACCTGTGGTTGGTCGTGGTTGGGTTGAAATTATAGGTGATGATGGTAATCCAAAAAAGATTTTGATTGAACGCGCACATATGGAACAAGACGCTGCAAAAAATAAACATGATATGCATCCAACTAAATCTTTCGTTGATTACAACAGAACAGGTGTTATGTTGCTTGAAATCGTAACATTTTTGGACACAAAAAATCCTGAAAATAATTCATATATAACATCACCTGACGAAGCAGAAAGATATTTGCGTCAGATTCGTGAAATTGCACGTGCGCTCGGTGTATCCAAAGCAAATATGGAAGAAGGCTCTATGCGCGCCGACGTCAATGTATCTGTTCGCCCTGTTGGATCTAAAACATTTGGAACGCGTACAGAAACAAAAAACATGGTGTCTTTTAAATTCATCAAAAACGCTATTGAATATGAAGCAAAACGTCAGGTCGAAATTCTTGAAAACGGTGGTACAGTTTCCCAGGATACAATGCGTTATCATCAAGATGATGGCACAACATCCGTTCTGCGCAGCAAAGAAGATGCTCTTGATTACCGTTATTTCCCAGACCCAGATTTATTGGAATTAGAAATAACTGATGAATATATTGAACGCATCCGTAAAACTATGCCTGAATTACCATCTGCAACACGTGCACGCTATGTGAACGAATACGGTTTATCAGAATATGATGCAAATCGTTTAACTGAAACCGTCGATATTTCACATTGGTATGATGCTGCTGTATCTAGTAAGAAAGAACGTGCAAAACCTGTTGCAAACTGGATGATATCCGAATTGTTTGCGCATCCAGAAAACTTTGATATTGAAAATCAAATCAAAGAAAACAGCGATCCAGATGCACCACGTATCATTACCCCTGAAACACTTGCTGAATTGGTTGATATGATTGCATCTAATGAAATCAACGGTAAACAAGCAAAAGAAATCTTTATCAAAATGCTTGATGGTGAACGCGGAACAATTCATGAAATCGCTGACAAATATGGTATGAAACAAATTACTGATACTGGTGCAATTGAAGCAGCGGTGGACGAAGTTATCAAAAATAATCCATCCCAGGTTGAACAATATAAATCTGGCAAGCTTGGCTTACTCGGATTCTTTGTTGGTAATGTTATGAAAGCAACCAAAGGTCAAGCAAACCCGGCGATGGTAAGCGATTTATTGAAACAAAAATTGGGATAATACATGAGTGATATTATTGTTTTTGTTCCAAAAAACATTGAACACATGCAGGAAATCACAGATTTACTGCGTATGCACAATATAAAAACAACTGATAGCATACAAGATGCAACTGTTATTTTAACCACAAACAATCTAAAAAATAATCTGGAAAATCTTGCACTGTTATTGCAGATGGAAGAACAAAGAATAAATACAGAACACAAATTAGAAATTATTCCACGTGTAATAGAACCTTTTTCATTACAGGAAACAAATAAAAAAACATATACGAAATACCAAGTACAAAAAAATTTTAACGGCACAAAACAAATAATGTATAAAAGTGTTTGTTTTAACAGAGGACGAAAAAGATGAAACATACAGCGGAACTTCTTGTGTTCGTAAATCGCGAAATGTTAAAAGTAATGGCAAAAACAAAAAAGATAAGTATCAAAGAAAAATCCTTGCGTGATGCTTATGTAAAAACGAAATTTAAACAATATCAACAAATACGAAAAAATATAAGAATACGACATAAATAAGGAAAAAAAAATGAAAGTGCTTACAATTGTAAAAAACGATCGTGTAACTGGCGTTGAATACGGTATGGTTGAGATTGGAGAACCGGTTTCTTTAATACACACAAAAAAATACAAAGAAATACAAAAACGTAAAAACATACAAACTTTAAATCACCGCACAAGACAAAAATAATAATATGCAGAAATTTTTTATACAAACTTTTGGTTGCCAAATGAACGTGTATGACGGACAAAGAATTGCCGCCATGCTTGAAAAACATGGGCTAACACAAACGGATAATTTAGCGGACGCAGATATAATCATTTTAAACACCTGCTCTGTTCGTGAAAAAGCAACCAACAAAGTTTATTCTGCACTTGGTCGTATAAGAGCCACAAAAAAAGAATCAGCAATTTTTGGAATTGTCGGATGTGTTGCACGTGAATCTGGAAGCGACGCATTTAAACGTATACCTGAACTTAATTTTGTTCTTGGACCACAAAGTTATCATAAATTGCCAGAAATTTTGAAAAACCCGGATACTAAATTATTAAATATTGATTTGGGTGGTCTTGAAAAATTCGACGAATTACCGCAAATGACAAAAACACCTGTCGTTGCATATATTCCTATTCAGGAAGGATGCAATCATTGTTGTACATATTGTATTGTGCCGTATACACGTGGTCGTGAATTATCTCGTCCTTTTGATGATATTATCAAAGATACGGTAAACGCTGCAAAAACCGGTGCGATTGAAATTTGTTTTCTGGGTCAAAATGTAAACGGTTATAAATATACTGATGAAAATGGTAAATTATATAAACTGTCTGACCTAATAAAAGAAGCGGCAAAATTACCAGAAATCCAACGTATACGTTTTACATCAAGCTATCCTACAGAAATGAGTGACGACTTGATTGAAA
>CAMVAB010000037.1 GCA_947165335.1 uncultured Pseudomonadota bacterium
AAAAATAAAACCACCAAAATGGTGGTTTAATTTTCTGGCGCGCCCAGCAGGACTCCCTCGGTTTTATAAAACCTATGGGGCAATCGTAACGATTTCACCGCACTTCGTTTGTGAAATCTACTGCTTGTCGAACAGGTTCTCGTCCTGGGGCTTAACATCATAAAATAAAACCACCAAAATGGTGGTTTAATTTTCTGGCGCGCCCAGCAGGACTCCCTCGGTTTTATAAAACCTATGGGGCAATCGTAACGATTTCACCGCACTTCGTTTGTGAAATCTACTGCTTGTCGAACAGGTTCTCGTCCTGGGGCTTAACATCATAAAATAAAACCACCAAAATGGTGGTTTAATTTTCTGGCGCGCCCAGCAGGACTCGAACCTGCAACCCACAGATTAGAAATCGTCTGAACCCAAACCGATTGTTTGCCCGATTTCCGCCCCTTTTCGCCATTTTACCCGCCCCCTAACCACCACCCTGTGTAGCAAATATGTAACATTTTTGTGAAAATTGCTGTCGTATCACCCGTTCCAAAAAGACGCTTTTTATACAAAAAGTTTGACAAGTTGCTCTGTTTATACCATCCTCTTGTCAGAGGTTCGGCTGAGGGGTTGCTAATGGTGACTCCAACTGCATTACCTCTTTTTTCTTGACTTATAGGCGGTTTTTATGATATAATATGCTCTGAAAAGAAGGGTGAAAAACCATAATGGTTGTTGCCCATTTTTTATTCTTATAGTTAAAAATTATAAAAACGTATTACGTTTATGCTTTTTTTATGATATAATCTGCTTGAAAATAGCGTTTTTTGTGCTACTTATTATGAAACCAAGGGTCAAACTATGTATATTAAATTGCAAAATGTTGGTGCTATTGATGAAGCAACGGTTGATTTAACCGGGTTGTCTGTAATCGCCGGAAAAAACGGAACAGGTAAAAGCACTATTGGCAAAACAGTTTATACAATTATAAAATCGGTTCAAGAACAAGATAAAATTGTAGCAAAAAAACAAAAAGATTTTATTGAATGGGCATGTAAGAATATTTATTTCCAATTACAGGGTAGTATAGCAACTGCTGCGAACGCAAAAAAAATAGTGAGTGCGGATAGTGAATTATTGGAATCAACGTTTCAGTATGGGGCTTTTGAACAACAGTTAACACAACATGTTTTTGAAGAAAAAAAATTAAATGTTGCTTACGCTCTTATAGATTCGAGAATTGCGGCTGTAGATAGTTTTTCAGAAATAGTCGATACGGAAACAAAATTAAAAATCAAGGAGATTCTGGTAACAATCAAGACCAGACTCGCACCGATAGATACTAGTACGGCTCTAAAAGATTCATTGTTATTCATGTATCAAAAGGTTTTTGATGCACAGATTAACAATTTAAAATCTCATTTAACCTCAAACGTAGATTTTGGCGGCTTGCTAAAGTATTCTGTTTCAAATAATGCAGATACCATGCCTTTTGCAGATAGGTTAAATATAACAAGTGCAGATCCACAGATACAACAAAAGGTATTTCAAGATGCTACGTTTGTAGAAACACCATTGGTGTTGCAAGTAGAGAATGTTAGAGATACCGAAAATTTGCCGACGTATTGGATTGATTTGTTAAGAAAGGTATCAATGCAATCCGTTGATTCTACATTGCAAAACAATGCTATTAAAGAAGCTATTGCTGATATATCCAATGCTCTTGGTGGTTCGTTAGAATACAATACAAACAGAAGAAGATTTGAATTTATAAAAAAAGATTTTAACAATGGCGCAAACGTTTTTGTTAGCAATGCCGCATCTGGTGAAAAAATACTTGGTATATTTCAACAGTTAGCATTGAAAGGCATGTTTGGACCAGATAAGATTTTGATTTTGGATGAACCGGAAAATCATTTGCATCCGGAATGGTTGGCTGTTTTAGCAGAAGTTTTAGTGAAATTGTCTGTTGCTAAATGCCCGATCCTTATTACATCACATAGTCCAGATCTTTTACAAGCAATCAGGTTTTATGCAAAGAAACATGGCTTGTCTCAGTTAAAGATGTATTTGGCAGATCCGCAGACTCATACACTTGAAGATAAAACCGGTAACGAATATGAGATATTTGATAATTTGTCAAAACCAATAAATGATATATTTAAGTTTTCGGTTAATGAAGCTTTTGCTTAATATGTAGGTTACGGTTTTAATTATGCCAGATTATACGCGTTTTAAGAAAAGTTTTTGTGATTGCTGTAAAACCAAAAAAGATGGTAAGTGTTTGCTTGGTATACAACGCTCTCGAACGATTCTCGATAATATTGATTTTATAGATTGGGAAGCTGTTATGGATACGAAAGATCCTAACGAGCACGATTTACCGAGATGTGATTCTGTTTATCTTCGTAATGATATCACATTTTTTATAGAACAGAAAAACGCGAAATGTTTTTTTGTTGATAATAGCTCTGAACCAAAAGATCCAGAAGATTTTGCAAAAACTCTATTTGAAAAATTTGAAACATCTAAACGAATATTTGAAGAAGATGCCAAATTGTCGGATAAGGTAGAATATGTTTTTTCTTATGATTTTAACGACATTAACGAACAAAAAAGATCTTTTTTGGAAAGAAATTTAAGAAATATATTTTTTGTGCGTTTAGATCTCAAAGGTATAATATATGGAACTTGTGACCAAGTGGCTTATTATACAATACATGGCACAGAATTTGAAATATTGTAAAAACGTGGTCGTTTGACCACGTTTTTCATTCTACAGCACAATTTTTAATTAAAACAATTTGCCTTCTGCACGGGTACGGGTCAAACGCGACATTTCCAAAATTTCTCTGATAGATGCATTTTGGTCGTGCATCGTTTCAAAGTTGGTTTGCGCCAACAACACATATCGCCACTCTGCATCCATACGTTCAGATGCTGGCAATTCATTGATTTTATTTATCCAATCCAAAGCACCGATTTCTTTTGCCTGGGTATCAGGATTATTTGCTCTATCATTGCCTTTTGTTTCAACGATATAAATCTTGTCTTTGATTTGAACAATGAAGTCAGGATAATATGTGCCAAGCATTCCGTCCTGGCGCAGATAACGGAAACGTGCGAATGTATGTTTGTGTTCGCTGATTTTGATAATCTTATCAACTTCCGGATCAATATCACAGGCTTCTAAGAACGCGCGTTCCAGACCACCTTTGTTTGATGGGAAGAATGTTTTTGTATAGATTGATTTGCGAATATCCAAAGCAAAATTTTCACGTCCAACCAATTTATCCACTTCCGAGAACCAATGTTTTTCAACTTCGGCTTCGTGCACATTTAATTGGTTGTGCATTTCATAGATAGCCTTGGATAATTCTGTCATTGTGTGCTGAATAATTGTCGTCTTGGATAATATCAGTACACGCCAGTTTCCATCAACCATCGGGTCAAATTCCTGGTTAAATAAACGCGTTCTTATGTATCTGTCGATGGCAGAAATTAACAGAGTTTGATTTATCTGCATCAAAGGCATTTCAGTTTTATGGCCATTGGATGCAACCTTTGCAAAGTTTGTCGTAATCGCATTCAACATCTTTTGCAGATATTCGTTATACGATTGCGCAGTAAAGATATCGCTGCTGACTTTATATTCGCCAAATTGGGTTTTAACCTGCATTTCGCGACCAATGAAACGATCTGCATTATCGTTTGGCACCATAGCCTTTAATTGTTTCAGGTCAATATCAAACGGCCGCATTTTATCAACAGATATTTCTGCACCAGCCAAAGTTTCTTCTTTGTCTTTGATAATGTGTGGCCAGAACATATCATATTCTTTGTAATTGTCTTTCAATTCCGCAACAACCATACCGCCAAGTGGTTTTGGACCTTTGCCTGGTTCTTTGGCTGTGACGACCATTTCTTTACCCAATTCATCATAGAATGTTTTGAACGCAGGATGTTCGACAACGAACAAAGTATCAAGATAGTTGACTGGTGCGGTCTTCAAATCATAAATGTTATGACGATTTTCCGCTTTTACATCATCATATTCGCGACCGCGCCACATTAAACGCAAACCACGACCAAGAACTTGTTCTAATAAAATTGGTGCTTGTGATGAACGTAATGGAACAATGACACAGATATTATTTACATCGAAACCTTCACGCAACATCATAACACTGACAACAACTTTTGGATGGGTTTGTTTATCCAAAGTGAATAATTTTTGTTTAAGGTCTAACCATTCGTCTTCCTTTAATTCACCTTTCTTGTTAGAATCGATACGCATTATGTCTTCTTCGGAAAAGCCGTCTTCTTTGGCCAAGAAATCACAAACGAACGGTGATACATCTGTGTCTTCACAGATAACCATCATCTTTGGGTGTTTGTTTGGATCGTGCGCAACGAAATCTTTTTCCAAAATCTTCAACCGTTCCAATCCAGCACGCAACATTAAACGTTGACCAGAAGATAATCCCATAACTTTACCAGCAGAATTACGGACAGATTTAAAATCAATGTCTTCATTTGGCATAGATGCCCATTCTTTGCGTTCATCCAATACAAACGTTTTTACAAAACCTGCACGCATAGCTGTCGTTAATTCAAAATTGACGATAATATGTGGGAAATAATGTTTGGTTTCGTTTTTACCACCACCGGTCACAGAATATGGTGTTGCAGAAAAATCAATTTGGATATAATTTGCACCTTTGCCAGATGATATTGTATTCAGTGACTTTTGCCATTCTACTTCTTCAACAATGCCATAGTTTTTATTTTCATGGATATGGTGTGCTTCATCATTAAATACACAAATATCTGGCAATGAAGACAAGTGTTCCAACAATCCGCCACGCAATAATTTATTATCCAGTACATTCAATGCATTACCTGCGGCAACACCTGGGGTCACAGGTAAAACACCGGCGGCAATTTCACGGGTGTTATTCAAATCAACACCGCTTAATTCTGTCTCAGATTCTGGTTCTTCTTCGTCATCAACCAACGCGTGCCAGTTTGTAATGGCAATCAACCCATCACCGGTAGTTTTACTTGTAATTTCTGTTTTGTCAGCCACAGAATTTTGGACAAACGAATATATGTCTTGGCGGTATTTTTCTGGCAAGAATAAATCTTCGTTGCTTTTGATATCTGATGTATTGAAATCACGTTTGCCAATGGTTGTTTCTTTGCCGCGAAACGCATCCAATAATCTTTCATAAACAATCAAACCAGGTGCGACCAACAAAAAGTTTTTTGTAAATTTTATTGGCGATTTTGACGATGCGTATTTAGCATTCAAGTATTGCCATATCAACAACGCATTTAACACCCAGGTTTTACCGGTACCGGTCGCCATTTTTACGCAATATTTTGGGAAATTATATTTTTGATTGGCAATAACATTTATGAAATCGCCATCGGTTGGAACTTCGCTTTGTTCAGCAACCGCAGAATACATATCAGGAACAGATTTAGATTGCAGCACTTCATGAACATATATCGCATTCAAAATTGCTTGTTTTTGCCCTATGTGGAAATTTCTATCACGAATATCGGTAAACGATGGGTCAAACCAATAGCGCAACAAATCTGCCGTGATTGGTGTGACCGATTGCAAGAAACGACCAGATTCCCAATCAGCATTAACCAATTTTGTTAAACTTTCTGCAAACTTTAATGGAATATCACGAGTTCCTGTATTCTTTGGTGCTGTCATATCTATTCCTTTTTTACAAATCTACAACTGCCATGGATTCAAAACCAAAAACATCGACCGCTTTGACACAGATTTTGCGTTTGTGGTCCACTTTTGGAACAACAATGTGTGCATCATGAATTACACGTAACGGATCGTCATCGTTGTTTGTGTTTTCACGATAATCTTGCCATACAGAACGGAAAGTTTGACCGTCATAATCTGGATCTATGGACCAGTATTCAATCAAATCTAACGGGCTTTCCGCCATAATTTGTTGAACCGTTGCCTTTGATTTGTCATCCAGCGGTAAATTGTCGGGCGACAACAAAACATAATTATCCAATTCGATGTTCAATGTTTCTTTGCCGTCTTCATTCGCCTTTGTTACCGTTGGCTTTTTGATGGTCAAATATTGCAACGAATTAAAGCGGATTTTGTTACCATCGACCAAGTCCTTATAATCTTTCTTGCGTAACAAGTCTAACAAATCTGGTGGAATAACCAGCACTTCACATTCGGATTTATTCATAACGGATAATTTATCACCAATATCAAAACTGAAATTCCAGCCCAATATAATAACCTTTTTCCAGCCACCCATGAATGAGTCACGCAATTCCATTGCGCGTTTAATGGTATTTGCGTTGGTCACTTTATTTGGACTATCAACCACCACCAATGTGGATTCATCACGTATATGACCAACATTGACAGGTGCATCTTCGGAATCAAATGGCAAAGCACCATAAAGTCGCATAACAACACGCGCCAAATCAGAAACCCGTTTGTATTGTTTGTCGGACAGGAATGCTTCACGTGAATAGTCGCCAATTGAATGATAAAGGAATGGTTTGCAATCTGGAATATCTATCAACCGTTTACGCATAATCATTGTTGCTGGCTTGCCTAAATCAGAAGTAATCCAACGGCGACCGAGTTTTTCTGCAACTGCAGCGGTTGTTCCAGAGCCACCAAAGAAATCGGCTACGATAGAATTTTCGTTAGAAGATGCTTTGATTATTCTTTCCAATAATGTTTCTGGTTTTTGGGTCGCATAATCAACACGTTCTTTCGCTTGAGGATTCAAAATAGGCACCTCAAAAACGTCAGAAGCTAAAACCCCCGTTTGTGTTTTATAAACTATATTGTCATATTTAGAAACATCTATTTTACCGGCTTTTACAGACTGTTCGAAAATTTCTTTGTTTTCGACAATGATTTGTTTGCCTCTGGTTCCATCGGCTTTTTTGAACGTGTTTGTGTTATAGCCGCTGATAAAATTGGAACGCGTCTCAGACGCTTCGATATATTGTTGGTTAAATATGTAATTTGGGTTTTTGGAATAAAAGAAAATGCAATCATGCATCTTTTGAAATGTTTTGCTAGGAGCCGACCATCTGCGATAGTACCAAACAATTTCATTTCTAAAATTATCTTTTCCAAATATATCATCCAAAATAACTTTCAAATAATGACCTGCATGCCAATCGCAATGAACATAAATAGATCCCTGCTCAGATAACAGTTCTTTCATTAGAGCAAGCCGAGGATATAACATTCTTAAATAACTGATAGTGCCATCCGCCCAGGTGTCTGAATATGCAAATTGTTCCAAAACTGTTGGTTTTTGTTCGACGTTGCCGTTTGGTAAGGTTATTTTTGTCCTGTAATCGGCTTTGGAATCAAATGGTGGATCAATATAGATCAAATCTATCTTGCCACGCATGGATGGCAGGCCTGTCTCTGAATCGCCATTCAATAATGCCTGCATCGCAAACAAATTATCACCATGAATCAAACGATTGAACCATCCTTCGGTTTCACAATATTCTGCGCTGGTATTATCTGGGGGACAACATTTACGTATATTTCCTGCAAACAAACCACCATCTTTTGGTGATGGCAAAACGTATTCATTTGTTTGTAATAACAATTTATTATCAGATTGTGCACGTTGCAATATTTTTTCAACTTCTTTTTTACCGTGCGTAACAACATCTGGTAGCATTTCAATCAATGATTTTGGCATTATTCTTCATCCTTCGTTTGTAGTCGGCTTTCAAACGGAGGCATCTTTGCCCCAAATGTGAAAATTTGCATAAACCTCTTGAAATATAAGCGTTTTTTGTGCAATAGTGTGGGTACGGCAATTAAATGTCCATTTTTCCGCCTATATACCGATTTAATGTTCTTGGACTGACATTTAACAGTTTGGAAACTTTGCGTTTTGATATACCTGTAAATAACAATTCTTTGGCATATTCGCATTTGCCGTCCATTTTATGATGGGAATTTTTGCTGCCCAATTGTCGCCCCAATTTTATGCCGGCATCTTTTCGACGACATAATGCTTCTTTGGTGCGCTGGGCAATCATATCGCGTTCTATTTCTGCGGCCATGCCAAATGCAAAGGCCAAAACTTTGCTTTGAATCGAATTGTCCAGGGTATAACCATCTTTCACACTGTAAACACGCACACCCCGTTTTAATAAAAATTCCAATATGCGAAACAGCATAAATAATCGCCGTCCAAAACGCGACAATTCCGATATAATAACAACATCGCCAGGAACAACAGATTGCATCAGCAACCCCAATGCACGCTGTTCTGGTTCTTTGGTGCCGGAAATGCCAGCATCTTCGATATATTTATCAATGCATAACCCCAGTGCGCTGGCTTTGGATTCAATGCCCAGTTTTTGATTTTCACAGTCCTGTTTGTCGGTCGAAACCCGAATATAACCATATATCACAATAAACTCCTTTGGTTCGTTGTTCTATATGCCGTAGATTTCGTTTTATTCAAGTAA
>CAMVAB010000038.1 GCA_947165335.1 uncultured Pseudomonadota bacterium
AGTATTTTCCACGTGTTCTTTCATATCGTCTTCTACCGCAGTAATTCTGTCTTTGATGACAACAATTTCTTCCGAAGATAAACCTGGGGACGAAATTACATTTGAACCAGTTGTTGCAGTTGGTTTCACAGAATGTGCGACCTGTAAGTATTTGCTTGACGGCAACATACGTGTTGAATCCACATCTGTTGTAGACACCTTCTTAGGTGTCACAGCAACTGCTTTTGATGTATCAAGACGAACAGATGCTGCACGATTTGATGTCGCAGTATTCGCCTTTACTGTTGCAGTATTGCTTGTTGCGGTCTGTGTGCCCAATTTTTTTACAGTTGGCGCTGCATTTGCTACAAAGAAACAAAAACAAATCGCGCTTCCAGTAAATAATATTCTTAAGACTGTCTTTTCCATGATCTTTTTCTCTATTTTTTAAAACGAATATCTTATCCCTGCAGACAACGAATTATCCATGATTAATCCAAAATCCGTCTTAACATACGATGTGCCACCCGGAACGTTTACTTTTAAATCGCCTCCATCAAACACAGCAAAACGGTATCTTAAATCAAAATTAACCTTTTCATCCAATTTATACGACCACCCCAACATAGCAGCCCCCATCGGAGATATATTTGTTTCAGATTTTTTTGCCAACCAATTTGCATCCACAGACGCATTTACTGCGGCCATACCAACACCAAGCCCCGCATAAAAACCATGATTTAATTCGTAATACCCATTCAAAGTTAAATAAAAGGTTTCTAAATCGAAATCGTATTTTTCACTTGAAAAACCGTCATTGTATTCCATTTCGTTTTCTGAATATCTTCCGATATAACCGAATTCGACATCGCCACGCCACTGTTTAAATCCCTGGTAACCCAGAAAAACATTCATACCAACCATAGATTTAAAATTAAAATCGTCAGACCCCAGATGCGCCCCAGTTTCATCTTTGTATTTATTCTTCCAATCTAAAAACGATAAAGAGCCACGAATTCCCATATATGCGGTGTTTTCGTTATAACGCGGACGAAAATTTAAATCGCCATAAAAATCTTTGTTTGTCGTGTAATCACCAGCCCCATATACCAAGCATGGAACCATAAACACACCCATGAAACACAAAAAGATTTTTTTCATTTCTGTTTTGCCTCTTTCGTTATCATATACATTTTATCATAATTATTAAATTTTTTCAAAAAAATTTTTGGTAAAACTTTTTGCCGCATAACTTTTTAATAAGACCTTGCCCAAATTAAAAAATTTTACTATCATAATCCTATCATGGAAGGTAAAACGACAATATCTTTTGCGAATGTTTGTGCTAATTATGATGGCAGACACGATGTTTTAACAGATGTCTCCTTTAATATAAGTGGCGGAGCGTTCTATTTTTTAACTGGCCCAAGTGGTGCAGGAAAAACAACTTTGTTGCGTCTTATATACCAATTACATAAACCATCAAACGGATCAATTAAATTATTTGGGCAAGATTGTGATAATATTTCCCATGACGAAATTTCTCAACTTCGTCATAAAATGGCCATTGTTTTTCAAGAATACTCGTTAATTTCGCATATGACAGTATTTGACAATGTCGCATTACCGTTACGCGTACGTGGTTTTAGTAACGATAAAATTAAAAAACTGGTTACAAAGACTCTTGAATGGGTTGGTTTGGGAAAATATGCTGATACGTATCCAATGGAATTAAGTGGCGGACAACAACAACGTGTATCTGTTGCACGTGCGATAATTATCCAACCTTCTATTTTACTAGCTGATGAACCAACTGGAAATTTGGACGATGAAAACGCATCACGTTTAATGGAATTGTTTATACAAATGAACAAAACATTTGGCACAACAATTATATTGGCGACCCACAATAAAAAATTATTAGATACATACCATTTTCCTGTAATCATGATCGAAAATCATCATGTTGCTTTTTCCGGCACTGGAAATGCTTCTGATTTTGATATCTCTCGAAAATGGAAGGGACCAAAACCACAATCACAAAATGATTTTATGGAAATTTCAAAACAATTTGAAAACATTGGGAATTCATAATGAAACGGGCACCTCTTGTTTTTTCACTGGTTCGAGAACAATCAATATTTATGACAGCAGTCATAACAGTGTTGACATTTTTATCGGTACTTGCTTTTGGAATTGCCTTGTCTATCGGCACTGGTGTAATTCGTTGGAACAATGAATGGAACAAATATGCAACTGTACAAATCACAAATCCTGATAATACCCAATCTGTAAAAAAGATTTTTGATGACAACAAAAGTAAAATTGTATCTGTGAAAGAAATATCGAAAACAGATATGGAACAAATGATGCAACCATGGATTTCCACAGGTGCGAAAATAAACAATTATTTGCCACAAATGTTTGAAATAAAAATTAAAAAGGCATCTGATGTAAAAATATTACGAGAACAAATCGCACCAAAGGCAAAATTCCTGACACATTCTTCTGCATTAAAAAATTCTATATCTGCTGGTTGGAAATTATTTAGCATAACCGCATTTATATTGGTTTTGATTTTGGTTTCTATTGGTGTGTGTATATCTTATATTTCAAGAAATATCGCAATGTTACATAAACACGAATTAGAAATATTAAATCAGGTTGGAGCAACAGATAAATTTATTGCACGACAAATGCAAATCATTATTGCAAAAATAAGTAGCATCGCCGCTCTTATCGGTTTTATTTTGGCTGTACCAATTATTGCTATAATTCTTTCTACGGCACATTCTGCGCGCGTTGGGTTGCTTGCAACTTTAACATTGTCAGGATTTGATTTAGCTTTGCTGTCAGTATTGCCAATAGCAATTGTGATTTTCTCTGTGTACATAACAAAAACAACAACAATAAAAATATTATCTGAAAAATAATGAAATACATCCCTGCATCTTTGATACTGATATGTTGTTTTATATTTGGTGGAATTATGTTTAAAACAATTACGCCTCCAAAATGTGGCAAACTTGAACAAACGGATACTATATTTGTTTTAACTGGGGACACACGTCGCATACCATATGCAATGAAAAAACTTGATAAATTGCAATACGGAAATTTGTATATAATCGGTGCAGGTGCGCAACAAAACATTACAACAAAAAAACATATATTTATTGAAACAGCATCTAAATCGACATATCAAAATGCACTGGCAATAAAAAACATTGTTGACCAAGACCGTCTTAACCGCATAGTAATTGTTACAACCGAAGATCATATGAATCGTGCACTTTATCTATTACGCGACACATTACCTGATACAGAAATTATCGCATGTCCTGCTTCATTAACAGGTATGCCAACACCGATTCGTTTGAAACGTTGGAGCATTGAATATCTAAAATATATTGTGACATTGTTTGGAATAAAGGAAAGTTAGATGTTACGAACAATAATTTTTAAAACAATTCTCGGATTTTGGTTTTTAACTTTTATGCCACTGTTGTTGATTGGGTTAATATCCAGTAAATTCGAACGCAATATTATTGTGGCTGACGCATGGGGCGCATTGATTCTTGCACGCATTATTATGGGTATAAAATACGAAATTCATTATCCGGCAGTCAATGAAAATGGTATACCATTGAAACATAATGTAAATCAACGACTTGATGGACGCGCAATTATTGCTGCTAAACACATGTCGATGCTTGAAATAGCGATACTTATCACACATGTTCCGAATGCCTTTTTCATTATGAAAAGGGAATTGCTTTGGATACCTGTTTATGGATGGGCATTTTATCGTATTGGTTTAATAGGTGTTAATCGTGCACGTGGTGCGACAAACATGTTGGAATTAACACAACGTGTTATGAATAATATTACAAAAGGTATGACACTTATAATTTTTCCAGAAGGTACACGTGTTGCTCCTGGTCAGAAAATACCATTAAAACGCGGTCTGTTATTTTTAGCTGAAAATTTAAAATTGCCAATTATGCCAGTTGGCACAGACACTGGTTTATATTGGCCAAAACGTGGGAAGATGAAACCAGGTACCGCACATGTTTATTTTGAAGAAATCTTACCTGCTTCGGCAAGTTTGTCTGAAATTCAAAAAGCAATAAACAAACACAGTTGTTAAAAAATTACTTACACCAACTTTGACGTTTACCACCAGAATATGGGCGTCCGATTTTTTCATTAATTAAAACTAATCCAACATCTCTGTTTGCGGAATCAAAAACGTTCGCGTCTATGCGGCCCGCGTATTTATCATTTTTGACGTTTTTAATTTCTATCACAGATCCAACAGGGATAAGTTCGCCCAATCTTTGTTTTGCATATTCTGCCCGTTTAATTTCAGATTCACAATTTCCATGCAATTCGGGCGTATCAACATTACGCAAACGAACACTGACCGACATTATCTCTATACCATCTGCCAATAAAACATTAGCTATAAATGTATCGCCATCAACAATACGTTTTACCTGGACAGGTGTGGAAAAAGCGTTTCCACACAAAAACATCCCGGCAATAAATACACACAATTTTTTCATTATGGTAATTTTGGCGACCATGTTGGTTCTGTTCCATTTAAATTATCAGGCAAATCTATGTCATAGATATTTTGTCCGGTAATATCAACACTGCGAATATGGCTTACACGTTCTTCGCCGTCTTCTGTGCGTTCTGTTTCATAATAAACGACACGACGTGATCCTGGGGCCCAAGATGGCGCTTCCATATACCAACCGCCAGCCAATATTTTTTCATGTCTGCCTTCGGGGTTCATAACACCAATATAAAATGTATCATCAGCCATTTTTGTAAAAGCAATAAATTGTCCGTCTGGCGACCACGCAGGTGTCGCATAACGGCCTGCTCCAAAAGTTATACGTTTTTGTTTTCCGCTATTTAAATCAAGGACATGTATCTGTTGTGATCCTGATGAATCAGAATTAAAAGCCATATGACGACCATCTGGGGAATACGATGGACTTGTATCTATATGATTGCCAAAAGTCAATTGACGCAATGATTTAGAAGATATGTCGTATTCATATATATTTGTAATTCCATTTTTAACCAAAGATAATGCTACTTTATTTCCATCTGGTGAAAAACGTGGGGCAAAACTCATTCCGCCAAAATTACCGAGTTTTGTCTGGTCACCATTATCTAAATTCAAAACCCAAACCATAGGATCATCATTACGATATGATAAAAATACAACAGTCGACATATTCGGTGAAAAATGCGGCGACATTACAAAAGTCTTTTTATCAGATAAATATCTCATACCATATCCATCTTGGTCCATGATAGCCATACGTTTAACACGATTTGTCACAGAACCTGTTTCGGCAATAAATACTATTTGTGTATCAAAATACCCTATTTCGCCAGTTAAACGTTCATAAATGGCATCTGCCATGATATGAGCCAAACGACGCACAGATTTTTTAGAAGCAATCAAACTTTGTGCTTCTATTTGTTCATGGCCATTAACGTCCCATAAATAAAATTCGAGTTTGTAATTGTCTTTGCCTTCGTTTTTAATGCTTGCTTGGACTAAAGCTTGCGTTTTAATAGCCAACCAACTTTTGAAATTTGGCATTTCGTTCATTTTAACATATTCAGGAAACGCATCATGATTAACTATCCGAAACAAACCTGTTCTTTTTAAATCATTTTCAACGACTTCGCGCAACATTTTCGCATCAGAATTTGAAACTTTGCCCACAACTTCAAATTTTTGAACAGCAATAGCTATTGGATCAACACCCCCAGCGACCACATCAACATGCAATTCTGCGCGCGTATTCGTAATAAAAAAACACGAAAACAAAGCAAACAAAAAACATAAAAATTTACGCATATAAAATCCTTTCCTTTTACCTAATAATAATAATAACAATAGATTTTAACATACAAATATAAAAAATCAAAAAATTAACAGCCATACAACCAACAACACATATGTCTATATTTTCGCCATTACAACCGTATACATAAATGTATTGACAAATGTAAATACAATGATATAGTCAGTTGTAATTACTGACGTATAGGAGATTGTCAGTGCCGAATGTAATGCAACAATTGTTTGTTATGAATATTGAATCTTTGCTGCGCGAATACGCGGCATATCGTGCTTTTAACAAATCAGATTGTGTAATAAATATGCGTATTCCACATCAAATATTGGAAAAAATCAAAGAATTAGCCGACGCACAACATGTACCCTATCAATCGTTGATATCGTCGGTATTGTTTTCTTTGGCTAATATAGATGAATCAAAAAAGGATTAAAAAATGAATCCAAAATTCTTTCCTTCTAGATCAGAAGTTATTTACCAGGCCTTAAATCAGAGAAGTCATCAAGATAAAAATCTTTTTTCCGAAAACAAACAACCACGTTATTGGAATCTGTCTGATTTAGCATTGTTGTACCCTACTTTCTTTAATATGAAATCACCTGTTTCGGCTGGAATGATAAAACAGATAAATAAAAATGTTTTAGATCATATACCTGAATTTATAGATATAACCCCGGAACCGATTCATGTCTTGAACGAAAAAGAAACGTATAATGTCTATGATAAAGACACAAAAGAATTAAAAACCGTTAAAAATGGAACAAATCAAAAATTAACACGCGTTGCATGCGAATATTTGTTCAGACAATGCAAAGGTGCAGCTTTTGAACAGGCCTATTTTATGTTTCCACATAAAAGTGTTGCTGAACTAGATAAAATAACAGAAACTATAAATTTTGAACGTATTCGCGACCAAGTCGCCGCTTCAAGTAACATCTTGTCTGCAATCATAAACCGTTCTCGCGGTGCAAAAAACTTCTCGTTCGGTGAAATATGGTCTGCTATGTGGCGTGCGTTTTATTATGTCAAAGACATGGAAGATTTACGAATAAGATATAACATTAAAAAATCACCGCTGGATTATATGAAAACTCGAACACTGATATACGTAAACGGTTTATTACAAGAAATCATTTTAAAATTCTGTAATGACAATTATGTCCATGTAGACGAAATCAAAAATTTTGCAATAACAAAAATGCAACTGGCGCGCGCCCATTTTATCAGATATGGTTCAACCCCAGAAGAACAGTTATTGGAAAAAAGTTCGTATCATACCATTGAAAAAATTCGTGATGCCCGTATTAAATTCTGGCAAGAACAATTTCCAATATCTTTACAAAGATAAAAAATACCGTCCAAATCGGACGGTATTTTAATTTTTATTTATTTTACCATGCACCAGTAATAATTTCTTTACAACCGATTGATTGTTGACCGGCAGCACTTAACAAGAACGAAAGCACTAAACCAATTATGAACAACAATGTAAATCCAACCAACAAACCGATACCTTTCTTTTTAACATCTTCGACAGAAAATCCTTTGTCGCCGCCAGCATTTTTAATGTAATCCCATGCCCAACCGGCAATATAAAATGCGGCACCAACGAAAGCCAAAGTTCTTAAAAGACTGAACACGCCTTTTAAACGAATAATTAAATTGCACATATCATTGTTTGCGGCAGTTGCAGCAAAAGCAGGAACAGATGCCATAACGGCAATCAGCGCAAAATTGATTTTATTCATAATTTTTTTCATATAAAAACTCCTTTTCTTTCTTTGTATTTTATCATAAAAAACACTAATAAACAAATAAAAAAAGCGCCACAAACATATGTGACGCATTTTATGTTTTTCAACAGATAATTATCCGTTATATGAAGGAACGACAATATATCTATTTTTCAAAACCTGTTTTTTACCACATTTGTTGCAACCGCATTTTTTTACTGGTTTTTCTTCAACAAATACAGGAACAATTGCTTTTCTGTCATTGCGTTCTGAATAGCCGAAAGTGTCACTCATGTACAAATCTTCGCATTTTACATTACGATAAACGATTTTCTTAGCGTCTTTCAAAGAACGAATTTCATTGTTAAATTTTTGGCCTGCTTCGTCATAGTAATATATGCAATCTTTACCTTTTTGACGATAACGAACGTCTGTTTTATAGTAATCATAGCCAGAACATCCAGCCAACAAAGTTAAACCAAGTACGGACAAAATAACTTTTTTCATATTATTTCCTTATTCTTTTAAAACTC
>CAMVAB010000039.1 GCA_947165335.1 uncultured Pseudomonadota bacterium
TTTCATAATAAAATATGTTAGAATAAATCTTATGAAAATAGAAGAAAAATTTATTAAATACGAAGAATTACTCAAGGAGTGGTCTAGGCGCATGAACCTTGTCGCGCCAAGCACTCTAAACGACATAAAAACGCGTCATATCATGGACAGCGCCCAATTGGCTAAATATCTGCCAAAAAGCGCTAACATAATCGATCTTGGCAGTGGGGCCGGTTTCCCTGGTGTCGTGCTTGCAATAATGGGGTGGAACGTCACATGCATCGAATCGATTGGTAAAAAAACACTATTTCTAAATGAATTAAAACAACAACTGGATCTACATAATCTTACTGTAATAAACGATCGCATCGAAAAAACATTATCAAAAATACCGGTAAAGGCCGGGAATTTTGTATTTACAGCACGCGCATTTGCACCACTAATAAAAATTTTTGATTATACACATAAAACAAATTGCCGGCTTTTTTTATTAAAAGGCCGGGATATTGAATCTGAAATAATGACCGCTAAAACAAAATATAAATTTGATTATAAATTATATAAATCTGAAACTGGCGACGGATTTATTATTGAAATATCCAATCTTAAATAAAGATTTATTTCATATGAAATAATGTATAACATATTGTTTTTACTGTATTTTAATTTTATATTGACTATTTTTTTACTATTTAATATGCTGTTCTTAACGAAAGGAAAAGTTAAAAATGGCAAAAATAATTTCATTTGCAAATCAAAAAGGTGGCGTTGGAAAAACAACAACTGCTATAAATATAGCCGCGTCCTTGGCGGCAATAAAAAAACGGGTTTTGTTAATAGATCTCGATTCCCAGGGTAACGCTGGAACAGGACTTGGGTTTATTCGAAGCGCTCACAAACAAAGTGTATACGGCGTTTTAATGGGAACAGCAACTGTTGTGGAAAACATTTTAACAACCGCTGTACCAAACATGCACCTGTTGCCAGCGTCTGCTAAATTAGCCGGTGCAGAACTGGATTTGCTTGATCTAGACAGACGCGAATACAGATTGCGCGACGCTCTTGACACAATCAAAGATAATTATGATTACATACTTATAGATTGTCCGCCAAATTTAGGTATGTTAACAATAAATGCGTTAACTGCATCTGATTATGTAATTATACCACTTCAATGCGAATTCTTTGCACTTGAAGGCGTCCAACACTTGCTTTCTACAATTAAAGCAATACAACAAAAATGGAATTCGAAACTCGATATTTTGGGTATGGTTTTAACAATGTACGATAAAAAATTGGGGCTGACACGCGCAGTTGAAGAAGATGTTCGAAATACATTCGGCGACAAAGTTTTCAAAACTGTTGTTCCGCGCAATGTTCGTGTTTCAGAAGCGCCAAGCCATGGGAAACCGGCGCTTTTCTATGATTTTAAATCCATGGGCGCCCAGGCTTATTTACGTGTCGCAACTGAAGTTGTTAACGCATTAGAGGAAAGGATATAAAAATGTCATCAAAATTTTTAGGTAAATCTCTTGCACAATTAAATGAAGAAATGGGTATTGCGCCTGACATTTCTGTTTTAACGGGTACAGAACGCGTTGTTGTTAAACAGATACCATTAGTTCAAATAAGCCCAAACCCAGATCAGCCGCGCAAAACTTTTAATGAAAAAGAATTACAAGATTTGGCAAACTCTGTTAAAGAGAAGGGCGTTTTGGTTCCAATTATATTGCGCGCCGTTCAAAACAAACCTTATCTTTATGAAATTGTGGCTGGTGAACGCAGATTTCACGCAGCTAAACGGGCCGGATTATCAGAAATTCCTGCATTAGTAAAAACATTATCTGATAATAATGCAATGGAAATAGCTTTGATTGAAAATGTTCAACGCGAAAACCTTAATCCAATAGAAGAAGCCGATGCGTATCAAAATCTGATGAAGAAATGTGATTACGAACTTGAAGATGTATCTAAACTGATCGGCAAATCAGAAAGCTATATCCGCAATCTTATGCGTATAAATTCATTGCCAGAATCAGTCAAAGAACTTATCAGGGAAGGGCGAATTTCCGCATCACATGCGCGAACAATAGCAGTGTCTGATAATCCCGAACAACTCGCACACGATATCATAAACAATAAATTAAGCGTCGCACAAACACAAAAACAGGTAAAAAAAGCGAATCGTTCAAAATCAAGTCGTTCTTTTACACAAAACTCTCTTGATAGTGCCTATGTAGCGAAAATCGAATCGAAATTATCTAAACATTTCGAAACAGATGTAAAATTATGTGAAAAGCGCGGTGGGGCAGGTCAATTTGTTATATCTTTTTCGAATCGAATTCAAATGGAAGATTTAATAAACAAATTATCTAAATAACAAACAAAAAACACCGGCAATTGCCGGTGTTTTTAAATAACAAAAGTTATATTATTTAACTGTTGTTGTTGCGTTACGATTGTATTTCCAAACGTCTTCGCCAGAACCTTTAACCAATGGGCGTTCTTTACCATAAGAGATAGTAGAGATACGTGAAGCAGCTATACCATCTTTAACCAATACTGCTTTTGCAGCATTTGCACGGCGTGCACCCAAAGCCAAGTTGTATTCTGTTGAACCACGTTCGTCGCAGTTACCAGCGATTTGGATCTTTGTGCCTTCGTGATGTTTCAAGTACAAAGCTTGACCCAACAAGTTATCATTCGCTTCTTCAGAAATTTCTGCAGAATTAAATGCAAAGAAAACACGTTGATTGTTCAAATCAGAAGGTTCAACGATACTGGAACCACCGCAAGCGGCTAACAATCCAGCAACACCAGCTAATAAAGCAAAATTTACTATTTTCATGAAAATACTCCCTTGAGTTTTTGTTGCTCAAGTTATATTGTATACTAAGAATTGTTGAAAATCAAGGGATAAAACATGGGAAATTATATGATTGAAGATTTAGACTTAGCCGGGGTTCGCTGGGAAATCACAGAAAATCCCATAAAATCTGATATAAAACACACCCCTGTTCAACAAACATTTCAAACGAATCGTAATGGCAAAAAACCGATTATTATACCGCCATCTGCTCCTATAACCCTTGAAACAGTAAAATCTATGGTTGTGCGTCCAAATGATATCGATTCGCTTTTGCGTATGATTGGCGAATTTAACCATCCCCTTCGCAGTGGCGCAACAAATGTTGTTCTGCCCAATATAGCCGATAAACCAAACGGACTGGTTATTATCACAGACTTGCCGAGCAGCGATGATGATTTATCTGGAAAAATATTATCAGGAAATGCCGGCGAAATGGTTGATAAAATGCTTTCTGCTATAAACATGTCGCGTGAAAATGTATCTATTATCCCACTGATTTTTTGGCGCACTCCTGGTGGGCGCACCCCCAGCCGTGAAGAACTCGATTTATCTATGCCATTTGTCGACAAGATAATAAACATGTTGTCACCAAAGATCATCGTTACATTTGGAACAACAGCAGCAAATGAAATAGCAAAAACGAATTTAACATCCACACATGGCAAAGAAATACAATCTGAAAACGGGTATACAATAGTTCCAATATACCATCCAAATTATTTAATTTTGAAACCAAGCGCAAAAAAAGATGTCTGGGACGCACTTCAAAACATTCAAAAATTGTTGAAAAACTCATAAAAATAGTTAATAATTCCCTTATAAGTTTTAAAGGAGCATAACTATTAAACCTAATATGAATAACGGCAAAGCTCGCGATATGGGCCCACGTATAAACGAAAAAATATTTGCAAAATCTGTTCAAGTAATCAGCCAAAATGGCGAAAATCTCGGCACAATGGATACATCGGATGCATTGAATATGGCATATGATGCCGGTCTTGATTTGGTTGAAATCAATGCTAGCGCAACACCAGTATTGGTAAAAATCATGGATTATGGCAAATATAAATACGAACAAAAAAAACGCGCTAATGAAGCACGCAAAAAACAAAAAAGTATCGAAATTAAAGAAGTTTGGGTAAAACCTTTTATTGAAGAAAATGATTTGAATATCAAACTTAAAAAAGTTTTCGAATTTTTAGGCGAAGGCAATAAAGTAAAAATTGCCGTTATGACAAAAGGTAACAAAAAAGTTTTGGCGCGCGGTCGTGATTCTATTCAAACTTTATTTGAACATATTGTTGAACTGATCGGCGATAAAGGGGTACTTGAATCAAAATCAAAACCAGATGATCGAACAAAATCTATAATGATAGCCCCGGCAAAATAAACACCGCCCAAACGGGCGGTTTTTTAATATGTTTAATTGTTGCAAATTACGATTTTATGCGGTATTGTAAATTCAGCACTTAAAAGGATAACTATATGGATTCAAATAAACTTTCTTTTGAAGAAGCATATAAACAATTAACAGAACTTGTTCAAAAAATGGAATCGGGCGAAATGCCTTTGGCTGATTCTGTTGCGGCATACGAAAAAGGCATCAAATTAAAGGCCTATTGTGAACAATTATTGAAAGAAGCAGAATTGAAAATTGAAACCTTAAAAGTAACACCTGCTGGCGAATAATATGGCTGAAAAAAATAAACTTTCACCGGTAATGCAACAATATGTTGATATGAAATCTGAAAATCCAGATGCGTTATTGATGTTCCGTCTGGGTGATTTTTACGAGGCTTTTTTTGAAGATGCGAAAACTGTCAGCACAACATTATCTTTGGTTTTAACTCATCGTGGAACCGATGGTTTTGGTACAGATGTTCCAATGTGTGGTATTCCATGGCATGCTGCTGATAATTATTTTGGTCGCCTGGTTAAAAGCGGTTTCAAGGTTGCATTAGTTGAACAAATGGAAACACCCCAACAGGCAAAACAACGCGGACATAAATTTATTGAAAGAAAAGTTATTCGTGTTTTGACACCAGGGACCCTAACTGATGAAAATTTATTAACACCAAACAAATCTAATTTTTTAATTTCTATTGTTCCAACAGGAACATCCACATTTGATTTAGCCGGTTGTGATATTTCTACTGGTGAATTTTTCATTGGCGAATCAGATTCTATTATTGACGATATGATTCGAATAAACCCTGCTGAAATCATATATCCAGAAAAAGATGCAGAAAACCAAATCATTAAAAATTTACGTGAAATATATAAAACTACACCTGTTTATGAAAAGCTTTATGTGCGTTCGGATATTAATTTAATTGTTTCGCATGTGTTTGGTGGAAATGTTCGATCTGATAATAACGAAGACGCCGATGCAATAACATTATTAGCAGGATATTTGTTCAACACACAACGCGGTGCAAACATATCTTTTCGTGCACCATATTCTTTTAAATCTGGTCGTCAATTGCTTATCGATTCATCCACATGGAAAAGTTTGGAAATAGATGCGCCTATAAATGATGGCGGTGCATGTTTATTGGATGTTATTGATAAAACCAAGACAGCAAACGGCGCGCGTAAATTGCGTTCGTATTTAAGAACTTTGCCGGGCGACCGTGATGTTATTTTACAACGCCAAGAACACATTGGGCATTTATTAACAAATCATTCGTTAATGGCAGAAATAGATTCTGTGTTATCGCGAATTCCTGATGTGAATCGTGCTTTGGCGCGTTTAATGTCTGGGCGCGGAACCCCACGTGATTTAAAAAATGTTTCTGAATTTCTACTAGTGCTTGATACAGTAAAAAACGTTGGTAAAAAACTCGATATAACATTGGCTGAAAAGTTTGCAGATATAAATACACACGATGACTTTGCAAATAAATTAAAGCGTGCATTAAATGATGATTTACCAACATTTTTTAGAGACGGTAATGTAATTAAACCAGGCTTTGATATCGCACTTGATAATATGCGTAAACTTTCAAATGGTGGTATGGAAACTATCGCAGCACTTCAGGCAGAATACATAAATAAAACCGGCATAAATACATTAAAGATTAAATATAATAACATACTGGGGTATTTTATAGAGGTTCCGTCCGCTCGTGCTGACACTCTTATGGCGCCAGATTCTGGATTTATACATCGTCAAACAATGGCGGGGAATATGCGTTTTACAACCACCCGTTTAATCGATTTAGATAATGATATACGAAGCGCATCTGAGAAAGCATCCGCCATTGAAACTGAAATCATAGACAGATTAATTGAAAACATTCGTGAAATATCAAATGATTTAATGAATACAGCAGATTTAGTGGCTGATGTCGATGTTTGGAATTCACTTGCCAGTGTTGCAGATTTATATTCATGGGTTCGTCCAACAATAACAACAACAACTGAATTTAATATCATTGGTGGTCGTCATCCTGTAATAGAAGATGTGTTGCGACACAGCGGAAATAATTTTGTTAAAAATGATTGCGATTTAAACAAACATCCTGTTGCCTTGTTAACAGGACCAAATATGGCTGGTAAATCAACATATTTGCGTCAAAATGCAATATTGGTTGTGTTGGCCCATCTTGGATCTTTTGTGCCCGCAGTATCTGCAACGATTGGTATTTGCGACCAATTATTTTCTCGTGTTGGCGCATCTGATAATTTAGCGGCAGGACAATCAACATTTATGGTTGAAATGGTTGAAACCGCAAACATATTAAATCGCGCAACAAAACAATCTTTTATTATATTTGATGAAATAGGGCGCGGAACATCAACATTTGATGGTATGGCAATTGCCCAGGCGGTTCTTGAATACCTTAATACATTAAATGCGCGTACATTATTCGCAACACATTATCACGAATTAACAGAATTAGTTAACGATGAAAATTTGAACAGTGTTTCATGTTTAACAATCGATGTGCGCGAACATAATAATGATATAGTATTTTTACATAAAATTATTTCCGGGGTTGCGAATCGCTCGTACGGTATTGCTGTTGCAAAAATGGCAGGGATGCCATCGAAAATAGTTGAACGCGCCGAAGATGTTTTGGCAAATTTAGAAAACGAAAAAACACATACACCTGTTATAAAGAAAGAAAAACCATCGATAAAACCGATGGTTAACGAAGAAAACAAAAAACCACAATTATCATTGTTTGAATAAAATGGACGGCATAATAATCTTGGACAAAGATTCTGGCGTGTTCAGCAGAACTGCCGGACACCATATTGCAAAAATGTTCGGCGAAAAAAAATTTGGCCATATTGGAACATTGGACCCAATGGCAACCGGCGTTTTACCAATTGCAATTGGAAACGCAACTAAAATGATACCGTTTATCGAAGAAATAAATGCAAATAAGAAAGAATATTTATTTGGATTAAAATTTGGAATTGAAACAGATTCTTTGGATATAACAGGAAAAGAAATAAATAAATCGACCGTTATTCCTGATGAAGAGGAAATTAAATCAGCAATTCAAAAATTAACTGGTGAAATCGAACAAATTCCACCAATGTTTTCAGCAGTTCATATAAACGGAAAACGCGCATACGAATTGGCACGCGCAGGTAAAGAAATTAAAATTAACCCACGAAAAATTACTATTTATGAATTGGAATATATCGGTAACAACAAAGATGAATATAATTTTCGTGTTGTTTGTTCGCGCGGAACATATGTTCGTTCACTCGTTCGTGATATAGCAAAAATATGTGGGACATACGCCACAACAACCTATATTCGGCGAACACTTACAAATGGGTTTGATATAAAAAACGCCATAAAACTTGATTTTTTGGAAAATCTGGTTAATAATAGGTGCGCTGTCGATAAATACTTATTGGCACCAGATTGTGCACTGGGGGACATTCCGGTAACCAATTTGGATGATAAAGACACAATATTGTATAAAAACGGTGGATTTATCAAAGTGGCTGAAAATGACGGTTTATATCGCGTTTATTCAAATAAAAACTTCGTTGGAATAGGGCGTATTGAAAACCAGACATTAAAGCCAAAACGAACAATTTAAACAAAAGGAAATATAATGTCCGTAACAAAAGAAAGAAAAAGCGAATTAGTCAAAGCTTTTAAAACAAGCGAAAACGACAATGGTGGTTCTGCAGCATCTCAGGTTGCTGTTTTAACAGAACGCATTCGCAATTTAACAGAACACATGAAAAACAACCACAAAGATGAACATTCAAAACGTGGATTGTTATTGATGGTTAA
>CAMVAB010000040.1 GCA_947165335.1 uncultured Pseudomonadota bacterium
TAAACACGCGATTGTTGATAATATTATCTTACAAAGACACCCGTGTGTGTGTGTGTGTGTGTGTGTGTGTGTGTGTGTAGGTTTCTGCGGTTTTCCGCGCATTTGAACATTTTTCCCTCCATTCTCTTTTTTTCCTGACCATCCCCCCGTCCGCTTCGCGTCCCTGGTTCTCCCTTTTGGGGGAATGCGGCGCATCGCGCCGAGGGGGGTTGGATTATTTTCCTTTTCACCCTATTATATCACGAATCGGGGGTCTAAAAAAAGCGAAAAAAACATCCGCTTACTCAGCGGATGTTTGTGAAGGAAAGATTAAACAAATAATCTAACACTCACCGCATATTGGTGGCCACACACACCACCAATCTCTTTTATGCGCAATGGTATATATCATTTTCCAAATTTACCACTGCGCGGGAAACCAACCGGAATTGTATGACCCTGGGATGCACGTTTGGCAAGCCATGGTGATATATCATCCAATTTAGTTGTTCCGCGACCCGTTGTCCATCCAAATCCATCCGCCATATTAAAGAACATAGCATCGATAGTATATGTGCGTTCGGCATTGTATTTTTGTAATATTACACCCTTGCCCCTTGACATTTCTGGGATTTGGTTTGCTTCGAATATTAACAACTTATCATTTGATCCGGACAACGCGACCATATCGCCATCAACGCGCACGCATAACACAGCCGGATTTTTATCGTCGACATTCATAATCTGTTTTCCATTTTTGGTTTGTGCAACACAGTTTTCACCTGCGACAATAAATCCGGTTCCATGTCGCCCGACAACCAAATATTTCGCGTTTGTATCTAAAACAAATGCTTTGACTATGTTTTCTTCAGCACTGATATCAGCCATCATACGCACAGATTCACCAAAACCACGTGCCGAAGGCAAATCATTCGCAGACAGTGTGAACATTTTTCCACCGCTCGCAAACAAATTAATTTTATCTGTTGTTTGTGCATGGAAAGCAAATTGCAATTCGTCACCTTCTTTGAACTTCATATCCAAATTATTCAAATCAAGGTGGCCTTTGGCTGCACGTATCCAACCCATTGTGGACAATACGACTGTGATAGGTTCTTTTTCGATAAATTCGTCAGCATTTACAACAATTTCTTCGCCAACCGCTTCCCATTGGGTTCTGCGGCGGCCAAGCGCTGTATTTTTAGCATATTGTTTTTTAATATCATCAAACCAAGCATGTAATTGAGCATTTTGAATTTCTTCATCGTCCAACAACGCCTGTAATTTTTTCTTTTCTTCGCGCAATTCTTTGTCTTCGCGTTTGATTTCCATTTCTTCAAGTTTACGTAAACTGCGCAAACGTGTATTCAATATAGATTCAACCTGAATTTCTGTCAGTTTGAATTCGTCCATTAATACTGCCTTTGGATCATCTTCATTACGGATGATTTCAATTACACGATCCAAATTCAAATAAACAACCAACAATCCGCCCAAAATTTCAAGACGTCTTTCGATATTATTAAGACGCCATTTTGTGCGACGCAATAAAACATTTTTCTGGTGCGCTATGAATTCACGCAAAACATCACCAATAGGCATTACGCGTGGTGCACCATTTGAATCAACCACATTGAAATTCATATTGAATTTGTATTCCAAATCAGTTGTAGCAAACAAATGTGCCATCATTTTATCAATTGGAATATTGCGACTTTTTGGCGTGATAACAATACGAACATCAGTTGTAGATTCATCCACAATATCTTCGACCAAAGGTAATTTTTTAGAATCAATCAAATCAGCAATCTGTTCAACTAATTTAGATTTAATAATACCGTATGGAATTTCAGTAATTACAACCTGTTCTGCACCGCGATCTAACTTTTCCACATCCCATTTAGCACGAATACGGAAAGCACCACGACCAATATCATAATTCTTGCAAATAGTTGCGAAATCGTCGATTAAAACGCCACCTGTTGGAAAATCAGGTCCAATCAGTTTTTTCATAATTTGTGGTGTTGTGGCATCTGGTTTATCGACAACCAAATTCAACGCATCCATAATTTCAGAAACATTGTGTGTTGGAATATTAGTTGCCATACCCACAGCAATACCCATACCACCATTTGCAAGTAAATTTGGAAAAGCCCCCGGCATAACAGTTGGTTCGACCGTAGTTCCATCAAAATTCGGCATCATATCAACGCTGTCTTCATCTAAACCTTCCATAATCAGCATTGCTGCCTGGGTCATTTTTGATTCAGTATAACGGTATGCAGCCTGAGGATCACCGTCAATATTACCAAAGTTTCCCTGACCATCAATCAATGGATAACGAACAGAGAAATCCTGGGCCAGACGAACCATGGCATCATAAACCGAAGAATCACCATGTGGGTGATAATGACCCAACACATCCCCAACAACAGTCGCGCATTTACGAAATGCGGCCGCTGGGGACAATTTTTGACGCAACATAGAATATAAAATACGACGATGCACAGGCTTTAAACCGTCACGAACATCAGGCAAAGCACGTGCTACAATCGTGCTAACCGCATAAGACAGATAACGTTCAGACAATGCGTCCGCTAACTGTTGTCCAGAGATATTTTCTTTTTCGTTTTCGACTTTTCTCATAATTCTTCCCGTTTTTTCTAGCCACAGAATAAAACATTTCGAAAAATAAAACAAGCAAAAAACCGCCCAATTGGACGGTTTTTTACTACAATTATTTCCTTTTTTTCTTATTTCTTTTTCTCATCATCATATCTAAATACGCACCAGCAGCCCCCAACGCCACCAGCAACCATAATGCGATATCAAACCATATCCATGATAAACTGTGTCGTAACACATATTCTGGGATATCCAACGCCATGATCAAAATAAAGAAATAAAATATATCTAACAACCATATTTGCCAGTTTTTCATATCGCCCCCCTTATGACACAATTCTTTCTTTAAATTATATCATAAAACGCCTATGTTGTAAACAAAAAACCGCCCAATTGGACGGTTTTTATCAAAATCTTTGTGATTAGAACCCAAAGACCATACGTTGTTTTGACTGACGTTTCTTTTCGTTACGAACCGCTTCTTCTTTCAAACGTTTACGTTTAGTCGTTGGTTTTTCGTAACGTTGACGTTCCTTCATTTCGCGATAAAGGCCTTCTTTTTGTGATTTACGTTTTGCAACACGCAATGCTTGTTCAACGTTGTTATCACGGACCAAAACTTTAACCATCTATATTCACCCCCTTTGGCGAACTTGTATTCTTTTTGTTAATATCGGTGTCGATTTTATAATATAAAAACCAAAAACACAAGAAAAATCTTGACTTTTATTTTATAAATGAATAAAATACGAGGGCTTTCAAAAGAAAGTCGCAAAGTTTTGGGGTTGTAGCTCAGTTGGTAGAGGTAAGTTGCTTTACAGTGCAGCGGGTCTGTCAAAAGGGTTTAATCCTTTAATGCAAAGTTCTGGGGTTGTAGCTCAGTTGGTAGAGCACCTGCTTTGCAAGCAGGGGGTCGTCAGTTCGAGCCTGATCAGCTCCACCAGAATAATGAAACCGTCCATTTGGGCGGTTTTTCTTTTACGAGAGACACCTGCCCCCGCAACTACACAAAAAAATATTTATCAAAATACTTGACAATTATATTTTTTGTATTATTATATTCGTATACAAAAAGGATAAAACCGTATGAAAACAAATAAAAATGCTTTGCAATACTTTGATTTAATCAAAGATATTTGTGCAACCGAAGATTTGGTCCGCAAATCTGATTTGGAAACTATGACACCAAAATCTGAATTAAAAACAGATTTGGGCATGGACAGTTTGGATCTTGCGACCATATTGGTTAAATTATCTGATATGTTGCATGTCGAATTTGATATTCTGTTGCCAAACGAAAACATCAAAACAGTGTCAGATATTTGTGCATTGGTAAACGAAAAATTCTATAAACACAATGCAATTAAACAACATGTGTTCGAAAAATTATTTGCAGACATGTCCACAATATTATCATATAAAGATCCAATTCCTTCGTCTTGGTATTTTCAAGGGGTATTTTTAAATAATGCTATATATGATAAATTCAAAGTACATATTGACTGTGATTTATCCACAGTTAAAAACATTGGTGCTTTGTGTGACAGAATCGCCAAAGAAATTATCGAAAAACAAAAAATGATTTCAAGTATCAAAAAAGATACCAAGAAAAATCATGTTGCAAATGCTTATGATAATGCACATGAACAAACAATCATGGAAATATCTGGTGATTTAGCAAAAACTGATATGGTTGACACATCAAAACCAGATAATATAAATTCAGAATCAGATATACATTTTAATTCTGTATATGAAAAAGCAGAAATATCCGTCATGATGGAAAAAATGTATGGCGTAAAAATAAGCGATAAATTATCACGTGTAAAAAAAGTTGGCGATTTATGTGATATCGTGATAAAAACACGCTTGAAACAGTTTCAATCTTTAAAATATAATTCAAAGCAAAAATAAAAAAGGACAAAAAAATGGAATTGCTTGATACAAACAACGTTATGTTAAAACCAGAATCAGTTTTTTATGATGTTTATGGTATTTTGTTAAAAAAATATAAAAAAATAGTACCAACAAAAATAACAATGGATGCAAATTTTGCAAAAGATTTGTCTTTGGATGAATACGATATTATCGAATTGATAAACGATTTGGAAAAACGTTATAATCGTTCTATTCCTACAACTTTCAATGCAGAACACGCAAAAACTTTGGGTGAATTTTCTCGTATTTGTGCATGCGCATTAAATGAAAAAATTCCATTTAAACAGAAAACTATATTAGATTTGGACAAAGTTGTTAAAATCGCTCAACAAATCATTATTGAACAAAACAATGTTGTGGCAGACACTATAAAACCAACAACAAAATTAGATTATGATTTATGTTTTGACAGTTTACACAGAATGGAATTAATTATGGAATTAGAAAAAAGATTAAACATATCTATTTCTGACGATGTGATTTATTCCAAAAAAGATACATTGAAAGATTTCTGTAAAAAATGTATTGATAACAGCGTTTCAAAACCAAACAAAAATAATAATTTTGTGCAACGTATGTTTCAAAGACAATATAATTCAAGAAACAAATAAACAAAGAAATAAAAATGTCGCTTATTTTAAACCGTATTGAAAATCATTTTGGTTATTCTGATAACGACGATTCTCTTATTGCTTCTTCTGATTATATGTATGTTGAACCAGGCAAAGGACCATTCGAAACATATAAATATGAAAAAGAAGACAAAGAAGACTTTTTTAAAAACCTGGTTGCACGTAGGTTTAATCTTATTCAAAGATTGAAAACTGAATTTGATCCAGAAAAAGTTGGCAGAATAAAAACAACATTGGCAAATATAGAACAAACTTTTTCTCGCAATCAATCTTTGATTTTAAAAGTGATTAAAAAATTTTATGGAAATTCTTTGTAAAAAAACGCCCAAATGGGCGTTTTTTTATTTGTTTTTAACATGAACATCCATTTGTGGAAACGGAAAATGTAATTTATTTTTAGGAAACTCTTTGTATATAGTTTCCAAAACATCCGCTTTGGTTGGCAACAAATCTTCAAATTTAGTCCAATAACGTACATTTATTGTTACCGCACTGTCATCAAGAGAAGACAAGAAAACTTCCGGTATAGGGTCTTTTAAAACACGTTTATCTTTTTTTAATATTTTTATCGCCAATTCACGCGCATGTTCAACATCATCACCATAAGATATTGCAACATTTAAATCTGTTCTACGTTTTTCACCCATTGCCAAATTAGTTATAACGCCGTTTGCTAATGCACCATTTGGTAAAAATAAAACCTGGTTATCAAAAGTATTTATTTGTGTTGTAAATATCATAATTTTTTTAACGACACCTACATTTCCATCAGCCGTCACAATTGCATCACCAACACGAAAAGGTTTAAATAATAATATCACTATTCCACCTGCTACATTTTGCAACATTCCTGACAGCGCCATACCAACAGCCAATGACGCGGCACCAAGAACAGCAACGATAGATGTCATTTGTACGCCCATTGTGGTTAAAATTATGATTACCACAAATACTTTCATTGTGATGTTTAAAAACGATAATGTAAATGTCGCAAGTGATGGTTCAACATGATGTAATTTCATACCAAAACTTACCGAAGCAACAATCTTTTTCACAAGCCAAAAACCAATTACCCATATCGCAATTGCAGCCAACAATTTCATACCAAAATCAGCCACTAATTGTCCAAGCGTTGTAACCAAAGAATCAAGTGTAATATTCTGCATAATAAATCCTTTTCTTTTTCATTAGAAAATCTAACAAAAAAATCATATTTTATGCAAGAGTAAAATACAAAAAAACACCGCCCATTTGGGCGGCATTTTTTCATAATATTTTTTATTGTATCAATAATTCTTTGCCATGCACATCAACAGATACTGTTGAACCTTCGCCAACTGCGCCCGACAAAATCAAATCTGCAATTTTATCTTCGACAGCAGTCGTAATAAGGCGTTTTAATGGACGTGCACCAAATACTGCATCATAACCATTATCAGCCAACCATTTGATTGCTTTATCTGTTATGTGCAATGATATTTGACGCTCGCTTAAACGTTTTTCCAAAACTTTGATTTGGATTTTTACGATATCAGCCATCACATCTTTGCCCAGCGCATTAAAGAATACAATTTCATCAATACGATTTATGAATTCGGGTCTGAATTGTTTTTTGACTGCATCCATACCTGGCAAATTACTTGTCATTATAATGATAGTATTTGTGAAATTAACAACACGTCCCTGCCCGTCAGTCAATCGCCCATCATCTAATATCTGTAAAAAGACATTAAATACATCGGGGTGCGCTTTTTCAATTTCATCAAATAATAATACTTGATATGGACGGCGACGCACAGATTCAGTCAATTCGCCCCCTGCTTCATACCCAACATATCCCGGAGGTGCGCCGATTAAACGCGCCACCGAATGTGGTTCCATATATTCAGACATATCTATACGTGTCATCGCAGTATCATCATTGAATAAATATTCAGCTAATGCTTTTGCAACTTCTGTTTTACCAACACCGGTTGGCCCAAGGAACATAAAACTTCCCGAAGGTCTGCGTGGATCTGACAAACCTGCACGTGAACGACGTATAGCACGTGCAACGACACTTAACGCTTCGTCTTGACCGACTACACGTTTACGCAATTCATCTTCGATGTTTAATAATTTTGATTGTTCTTCAACAGATAATCTGTCCGCAGGAACACCAGTCCATTTTGATACAACCGCTGCGATATGTTCCGGCAACACAGTTTTATATTCTTTGGATTCGCTGTTTTGTTTTTTGATTTCTTCTTCGAGTTCTGGAATCTTTCCATATTGCAGGGCTGATGCTTTTTCATAATCACCGTTTCGCATTGCAATCGCAACTTCGGCACGTGCAGCATCCAATGCAGCCATCGCATCTGACAAACCTTTCATTTTCTTTTGTTCGTCATGCCATTTGGCTGTCATTTCATCAGATTCTTTCTGCATTTTGTCGATTAAAGATTCCAAATCTTTCAAACGTTTCTTGGATTCTTCATCTTTTTCTTTTTTCAAAGCCTGCTGTTCGATTTTTAATTGCATTAAATGTCTGTCTAATTCATCTAACTTTTCAGGTTTAGATGCAATTTCAATACGAACACGTGCAGCAGCTTCATCAATCAAATCGATTGCTTTATCCGGCAAAAATCTGTCAGTAATATAACGATTTGATAATTTAACAGCGGCAACCAGCGCAGCATCAGCAATACGAACACCATGATGACCTTCGTATTTATCTTTCAAACCACGCAAAATAGAAATTGTATCGTCCACAGTTGGTTCATCTACATAAACCGGTTGAAAACGACGTGCAAGGGCCGGATCTTTTTCAATATATTGACGATATTCGTCTAATGTGGTTGCACCTACACAGTGTAATTCACCACGCGCCAACATAGGTTTTAATAAATTGCCAGCATCCATCGAACCTTCGCCTTTGCCAGCACCAACCATAGTGTGCAATTC
>CAMVAB010000041.1 GCA_947165335.1 uncultured Pseudomonadota bacterium
TGCTGGCATAGATGAAACACATGCCAAAATCAAAGGGAACAAAGATACTTTATATATTTTATTCATCTCTTTGAACTTAGAATTCCAATCTTAATCTGACACCCACATCCAAACTGCTTAATCTGCCGCTTTCACGCCAATTTGTATAATGGAACACGCTGTCATATGGTGCTTCGTATTCGTCACCGGCGCCATCACTTAACCATTCTGTTTGTGATACGACGATAGATCCAGATGTTCTGACTTTACCAAGATTTGCATATCTGACAAAGAAATCGAGTTTTAAACCATCATTCATAGATGTTGTAATACCGCCTTCGAGTTGGAAAGCCAACTGTTCCGTTGTTCCACCATTATGATACGCATAAACATCAGATATAGCAGTTAATCCACCTGCCTGAACACTGCCTGGGCCAAGCCCGTTCGTTTCATCATAAAAATGGTTATCAAAAACAACATAGTCGGCGATAGTATTTAATGACAAACCAATACCAGCACCAATATATGGACGCATTGAACCGCCTGCAACATATCCAGTATAAGCGTCAATGTTATAATAAACATTTAACATTGTGGCATTCGCAGTAATTGCACCACCAGATACACTTGCGTCTGTGAAACCGTCGCCTGTTGATGTTTGAACATTGCTTGCATATGACATTCCCTTGTAACGTAAATACGAGAAATCAACGCGTAAATCGCTGTTTATTGCTGCACCAACAGAAATTTGTAATGGGATAACTGTGTCATTGTCTATATCAGAATCACGGAAAGAACCTGGTGCAAAAAATGCATTATTTTGATCAGAATAATCAGCAGACATTGAACCTTTGATCATTGTGCTGTATCCGGCGGATAAACCGATGTACAAACCACTGTCAGCCAATCTGTCGTAATCAGATGATTGATAATATTGACGACCAGCATTTGTCGCAGAAGACCCAACACGTGGCAATGCCCCAGTTATACGATTTGGGTTTGTTGCGCCAATACTTGTGGCCATTGGACGACCATTTGCCGCAGATGCTGCAGCCAACTGTTGTGATGTGACATTTACGCGACCAACCATTTGTGGTTGTTGGTATTTTTGTATGCTAGTATTTTGTTGCGGATAACTGTTTATAACATATCCTTGACGTGCCAATTGTTGTGGGTTATATACAGGATAAGCTGCATCTGCCGCAAATGGCAAAGATGACATAACCCCTGTCAAAACCGCAAGAAACTTGAATTTTCTCATATTCCCTTCTACTTCCTTTGTGAACATTATATCATAAAATGGGTTTTAAAAAAAGCGTTAAAATAGATTTTATTTAATAAAAATGTACCCGGGGCGACCCCGGGTACAAATTGTCCAATATAAGTTATTTTTGATTGTAATTTTTAGAATCTTGCGTTCAAACGAACACCCATTTCAATTTTACAATCCGTAGCATTTTGAGACTTTGAATGTGCATCGTCCAATGTGTATTCAAGGAACCCTGCAAATTGAATATCTTCGTCAAGTTGATATCCTACACTTGTTTTGATTACATATTCATCCCAACCGTCTTTCATGTCTTTGGTTGCTGCTAACAAATTATCAACAAGGGCTTGTTGAACAGCTGGTGCCATTGGGTGTACAGCGCTAACATCTGGTAATTTCGTGTGAATACTTTTTACCCCATTATCAGAATGTTCAATATATTCAAAGCCTGCACCAAATGACCATTTTGGATTCATTTGATACATTGCATCAAATCCTGCAACTGTTTCATGTGTTGACTTCAAATTAACAGAGATTTCGTTTGGTAATAAGATACCTGTTGTGAAAGGTCCAACTGGAATAGTTGGGTCAATGGCGATTTTATTGTTGTGATTTCCAAATGTTTGCAGATATTCAACGTGGGCAGCCAATGTGAAATCACCCAATGTTTTACCAAAACGTGTTCCGGCAATTGCGCCCCAACGACCATTTGAATAGTTAGCAAAATCGAATGCTGCTTGGTCGCCATAACGTTTATAAGTTCCTTTCATTGGTGTAATACCAGATAAATATGCATCAGCGTATAAATCAAGTACGAAAGGATCGTTTTCTGTTAATGCACGGAACATCATACCGATGCGGCCACGGTGCATACCTTTACGATCGATTTCGCCGTCTTTTGTATAACCAAAATGTCCGTGAACATCTAATCTGTCGGTGATTCCATAGCCAATATCACCTGTGAAACGCCATACTGGAAATTCTTCTTGTCCGTTAGAATCTTTCAATTTTGTGGCATCTGTTGTTTCAACAGTTTTATACATTACGGCAGCGCCGGTTTTTAAATACACTTCACGATTTTTAGGCATGTAAAGTGGATTTTCCATATTTGATGCAGCCAAAGCGCCTGTTGTTACAACAGATGCTGTCGCAATCATCAAACATTTCAAAGATTTTTTCATCCATTTCTCCTTTGTTATTCGATGAAACAACCAACCCCCATTATTGGCAAGATTGGTGTCATACCCATACCACCCATTCTTGGCAATAGTATGCTTTGCGGTATAACAGGATGTATTTTGGAACATTATGAGATATAAGTCAAAATATAAATTGTCTTGACATAGCTCTTGAAATATGTCATTTCGATCCTATATATTGGCATGAGAGGGGTGAACCATAGAGAAAACAAAGGAGTTCGCCATGATGAATGAGGTTTTAAATTATGTTGATTTTATAAAATCGCAAAATAGGAACGGTATTTTTTCGCATCCTGATGTTCAACAAAGAATGTTAATGATGATGGGTGAAGAAAAAAATCAAAAACTAGAATTATCAAAAGACGAAGAAAAGAAAATAGCTCAAAATTATGCGGTTATGTTTTTTGCACTTGCAACTATGCGCTGGTGTCGTGGCGAAACTTTGGGTGTGGCGCGTCAAAAAGCGTTGGAACAGATGAACAGTTTCGTAAAAAATAAGACAAATGTTGCTCATCCTATGAATAAATATTTGATAGCGATAAATAACCAATATCATCGTTTTGTTTCTCAATTAAATATGACAGATAAAAATTCTGATAAAAAGATAGAAGTTAGTTCAGATTTAGCAGCAAAATTGTCAGAAGAAGCAATAAAGAAATTCAAGGAAGCTTTGAAGTTGTTAAACGAAATGTATAAAAAATACATGCCAGAGAAAGATATCAAAAAGCAGCCGGCGACTGTCAAATTTGATTTAGCAAAACAAAATGCACAAAAGATGTTGCAGTATTGGATGTTGAAACAGAAAGAGAGACAACGTGCTGCCTAAAATAAACAAAAACCGCCATTTTGGCGGTTTTTGTTTATTGGTTTATGATTTCGAGGACTCGCTTTACGACGTCTTCTGATTTTATTCTTATCTGTTCCATTGAATCGCGATGACGTAATGTTACAGTGCCATCTTCCAAAGTTTGATGGTCAACTGTGATACAAACTGGAGTTCCAATTTCATCATGACGGCGGTAATTTTTACCGATGTTCCCAGAATTTTCAAGTTCAATTTTACCAATGCCAAGCTTTCTTAAATCGTCAACGATTTTATTTGATAAATCAACAATTTCAGGGACATTGCGAACCAATGGTATAACAGCGGCCTTGACAGGTGCAAGCCATGGTTTTAATTTCAAAACAACACGTGATTTGCCGTCGCCCAAATCTTCTTCATTATACGCTTCTATCATAACTGCCAACATGGCACGGTTTACACCCATAGCTGTTTCAATTACATATGGAATAAAGTTTTCGCCAGTTTGAGCATCGCTGTAGGACAATTTGGTTGTGGAATCTGTGTTTTCCATAACGTTTGCTGCCAATTTGAATTCTTTTTGACCCTTGGTATGTGATCCCAGGTCGAAATCTTGGCGGTTATGAACACCTTCGACTTCGTCAAAGCCATCAGGAAATGCGTATTCAATATCAACGGCTGCTTTTGCATAGTGCGCCAATTTTACATGTGGCAAGAAACGCAGTTTTTCGGATGGGATTCCCAGAACATTTGTCCACCAAGCCAAACGGGTCGCTTTCCAATATTCAAAATATTTTTCGTCGTCACTTGGGTTCACAAAATATTGCATTTCAGCTTGTTCAAATTCACGCATACGGAATACGAAACCACGTGGTGAAATTTCATTACGGAAAGCTTTCCCAATTTGAGCAATTCCAAATGGTAATTTATGTGGTTTTGAATCCAAAACATTTTTGAAATTTACGTATGTTGTAGTTGCAGTTTCTGGACGCAAATATGCGTTGATTGCACCGTCAGCCATTGCACCAATAGACAACCCCATCATCAATTGATATGCGCGTGGTTCAGTAATATCGGTACTGCCACAATTATCGCATTTCGTTGGATCTTTCATTTTATCCTGACGCATGCGGGCACCGCATTTTTTACATTCAACAAGTGGATCTGAAAAACTTCCTTCGTGGCCAGAATATTTCCACATTAAACGATTTGATATAAGGGCGGCATCCAATCCTTCGATATCATTTCTTGAATAAATCATGGAATTCCACCAAGCGTTACGGATATTGCGCATCAGCTCAACACCGTATGGACCGTAATCATAGGCACCACCAAGGCCACCATAGATTTCAGAACCTGTGAAAATAAAACCACGTCTTTTGCAAAGTGCGACTATATCATTTACTGATTTTGCTGGCATTTTAAACCCCTGTAATATTAATTAATCTGCCGATATTCTAGAACTTTTTTATATGTTTGCAACTTATAAATCAGGTTCGATTGCGTTTACTGGGCAAACAGCAGCACAAGTGCCACACCCCATGCATTTTGATTTATCGATTTTGCATTTACCACCTTCACCTTCAACAACAGCCATCGCAGGACATACGCCCATACATGTATGACAACCAATACATTTATTTTGATCTATTTTATAAGCCATTTTGTTTTCCTTTTTGTTGTTAATCTCTGTTGTTTAATAGGCCAAGTATATATTCAAACATTGCTACGAAAGAAATATACATGTGCAATGCGCCAAGTACTGCTAATTGGTCTTTCTGTTCGCCGTTACCAATTGCATAGTAGGCGTTTTTCAATGTTTGCATGTCGTATGCTGCGAACAGGGCAAAAACTAAAACACCGATTAAACATACAATTTGATTGAATATGACGCCCAAAGGGCCTGTGAATATAGATACAATTCCGACCAAGATTAAACCAATCATACCAATGAACAAAAATGTCCCAAGGAAAGATAAATCTTTGACGGTTTTATATCCGAACATTGCCATGCAACCGAACATCACCACCGCCAGTACCAGCGCCATCAATATCGATAATGGACTTGATACCAAAATCATAGGCGTTAATGCGATACCCATCAAAACAGAATATAAAAATAACAGCCATTTCGCAGTAGTTGGTTTCATAGAAAATGCGCGTACCTGGGCCCAAATGGATAGTCCCAAACCACCAAAAGCAATAATATAATATGTTGCGGATAAACCACCGTTATGAATCAAAGATGTCCAAGCACCACTAATTAACATAATGAAAGTTGTCAAAGCAGTAACCCCAACGGCGCCAGTCATTAAACCAAATATGCGTTTCAAATATGATTCTATTCCGCCACCGATTTTAGAAATAGATTTTTTTACTACCATTTTTTTTTCTCCTATGTGTTTTGTATAGTCAAAATATAATATACGATGGGTAAGAATTCAAGAGATAACAAAAGGCTAGATTGAAATAATTTTTTAACAAAACACTTGACAAATGTATTTTTGTCAATTATATTGATGCATATCAAAGCAAAAAAGAGGTTTGTTATGTTGGCATACAGATTTGATAAAATTGATACAATCCATGTCGCTGGTAACCAAGGGCGAGATTGTATAGAAAAATGTAAAAAAGTCTTGGCCGCCCGAGAAAAAGAATTGGCGTGTACACTATCTGAAAAAAATAAAATGTCTGATGAAGACAAGACAGAACGTGTAAAAAAATTAGAAGAAGCAATAGAAAATTTGCGTCAAACAATTAAACGTTCGGAAATATTCAGAAAATCTGCGCGTTCTTATATGTAATAAACACAACCAAAAGGAAAAAAATCATGGCACGTATAATTAGTTCTAGTGATAGAGTTATCAGATCAAAATTAGCAACAAAATGCGATATAGATGTTTTAACCGCTCACGTTGATTTAAAAGATGTTGAACATGTGGTCGAAGCAGCAAAAAGTCATATCCCAACAGTTTTGCCGGTATATGCAGACGAAGCATACAAAAAACGTTGTGCAGAAATTCAGGCAAATTTAGCACAAACGCTTAAAAGAAAACGTAGTTTATAAAAAATGAAAAATTAAAGTCGCAATTTGCGACTTTAATTTTTGGTTGAAAAAAGAAATGTTTTGATAATAAAATACGTCAAAGGAATATTTAAAATATGGCTATCATCATTAATCCAATTGATCCTGTCGCGTTTTCTGTGTTTGGTTTACCAATTCGTTGGTATGCGCTGGCCTATATTGCTGGGTTTATTATTGGGTATTATTTATTTAAATATTTAACTAGAAAAGATTACGCACCTGTTTGTTTTTCAAATAAAGAATATGATGATATTTTAACATATATTGTGTTTGGTGTAATTTTGGGCGGACGATTGGGTTATGTTTTGTTTTATAATTTGCCTTATTTTGTAAATCATCCGCTTGAAATATTCGCAGTGTGGAATGGGGGAATGAGTTTTCATGGGGGACTAATTGGTGTAATTATCGCAACATTTTTATTTGCGTACATGCATAAAAATTCTGATAAATCGTGGATAAAAAATGGTTGGTATATATTAGACATTTTATCAGTAGTTGTTCCAATTGGATTGGGGTTGGGGCGTATTGCTAATTTTATAAATATGGAAGTAATGGGACGCGTAACAAATTCACCACTGGGTGTAATTTTTGTGGGTCAAACAGATTTGCCACGTCACCCAAGTCCGCTTTATGAAGCAACATTAGAGGGTTTGGTTTTATTCATAACAATGTGGTTGCTTTATACAAAAACTAAATTGAAACGCTCCCCTGGGGCAATCAGTGGTTTGTTATGTATTTTTTATGCGATATTCAGAATATTTGTTGAACAATTTCGTCAACCAGATGCCCAGATCGGATTTTTAACATCATGGGGTTTGACAATGGGACAAATGTTATCAGGAATAATGTTGATTGTTGGCATAACCGTTTTGATTTGCGCATTGCGAAAAAATAAATTATAACTTAAATATCTAACAAAAACACACCCAAACGGGTGCGTTTTTTATTTCCTTTTATTTTTGAAAGAAATTTTTATAAAACCAAATAATTTTATAAACGTTTTATTTTCAATCTTTGTACGATGATATATAAATCTATGAATAAATTTATGACGTTGTTCGTGCCGATAAGTTTTTAAAACATCAGGGTTGGTTTTAGAAAAATCTATTGTTTGTAATTGTTTCCATTCATATTGAGCTGTTTTTTTGCCCATGTTTTGCATTTTTGTCGTATTTGTTATGGTATTAGCCCCATGCCAACGATATGAAAACAATATTTTATCAATATATTTCATTTTTGCATATTTTGATATTTGCATCATAAACCACCAATCTTCCAGAGGGGCTTCTGGTGTAAAAAAACCTGTTTTATCTAATATGTCGTGCCGAATTAGATATCCGTTTGGGACATAATTGCCATGGAACAATGTTGAATATGTTCCAAATTTATTTGAATTAAAATCTATTTT
>CAMVAB010000042.1 GCA_947165335.1 uncultured Pseudomonadota bacterium
AAGTGCTTTTATAAATTTTTGTCTTAAATTATTTTCCAGTTTTAATTGCCTAATTTGTTCTTGGGCATTTTCCATATTTTGACACATATTTTTATACACCATACTTTGTTTTTGATTTTCTATCACGTTGATTACACCGAACATATTTTCGTGTTCTGGACCAATTTCAGCATATATTAGGTCATGCATAATTTCATATACCTGATGAACCTTTGTTTCTATTTCCCCAGAAAATAAAATTTTGCATTCTTCGTCTATGCGATTTATTTCGGTATAAAATTCAAGCAAATCGTTCACGTGAACTTGGACAAATGTCATATCTTTTCCGCTACTTACAGGCATTTGTTTTGGACTACCTTTGTAATTAACAAACCTGAACAACACATCATAAAAATCTGTAAATAATTTTAATTTGTGTGGATATTCAGCGGACCATTTACGCATAACGTCATCCGCCTTTTTTTCTTGCCTTTGGATTTCCAAATCCTTTTTTCTTATGCGGTTTTGCCAAAACAATGTCCCAACAGAAAACGCAAAAGCCAACATTGCAATCCAATCAGAAGCACTAATGCCCTGTTGGTGAACTTTCAGTGCATCATTGATTATGGAAATTGTTTGTGGTTCCAACATTTAGCAACCCTCCAAATCTTTCACAATGGCATCAATTTTGGTGCGAAGTTCATTTTGTCGTACAACGATGCCCGTGATGCGCTGGTTCAATTCGGTTATATCAATAACTTCACGTGTGTCACGTGCTTCCACATAACTGGATACTGATAAATTATAATCATTTTCGGCAATGTCGTCTTTTTTAACCAATTTGCAGAAATGTTCTACGTTTTCACGTTTGATATATGCGTTCAATAATGTTTCAATGTTTTCGTCTGATAATTTGTTTTTATTGCCCGAATGGACGAATTGTTCACTGCCATCAATAAACAGGATATGGTTATCGTTCTTGCTTTTCTTTAACACAATGATGCAGGTTGCAATACTTACCACAAAGAACAAGTTTTGTGGCAATTGAATAACGCAATCAACAAAGTTATTATCAACCAAATACTGACGGATTTTCTTTTCTGCACCACCACGATATAATACCCCAGGAAATTCAACAATTGCCGCAGTGCCATCGGTTGATAACCAAGATAACATATGCATCGTGAATGCCAAATCTGCGGCACTTTTCGGTGCCAAAACACCAGCGGGTGCAAAACGGCTGTCGTTTATCAACAATGGGTTAGAATCACCCTCCCATTTTGTGCTGTATGGCGGATTGGAAACGATGACTTCAAATGGTTCATCATCCCAATGCTTTGGGTTCAATAACGTGTCACCGTGCGCAATATCAAATTTGGAATAATTTATACCGTGCAGAAACATATTTATACGGCACAGGTTATATGTTGTTATGTTGATTTCTTGGCCAAAGAAACCTTGGTGAACAGCATCACGCCCCAGAACCTTGGCAAATTGCAACAATAACGAACCAGAACCGCACGCAGGGTCATAAACCTTGTTCACTTCGGTCTTCATATTATTTGGTTGATTACGGTCAACCAAGGTGATTTTTGCCAACAATCTGGATACTTCTTGGGGGGTGAAGAATTCACCACCAGATTTACCAGCATTGGAAGCATACATTGTCATTAGATACTCATAAGCATCACCAAATGCGTCAATTGTGTTGTCTTGAATTTCACCAAGGTTCAAATCCGCAATTGCATCCAATATCTTGACCAGTTTCTTGTTGCGTTCAATAACCGTGGCACCCAATTTGTTGGAATTCACGTCTATGTCATCAAACAGGCCCTTGAAATCGTTTTCGCTTTCTGTGCCAATTGCCGAATTTTCAATGTGCTTGAATATGTTGGCCAGTGTTTCATTCAATTTGTCGTCTGCGCTGGCACGTTTTTGAACATTCACGAATAATTCAGACGGTGCAATAAAGAACCCATATGTGTTCACGATATCTGCACGTCCATTCTCTGCATCCGCATCTGAAATTTTTGCATAACTGAATTGCGTGTTTCCTGCTTTATGTTCAACTTTATCCACGTCTGTGGCAATTCTTTCGGATATGTAACGATAAAATAACATACCCAAAACATATGATTTAAAGTCCCATCCATCCACTGAACCACGCAGGTCATTGGCTATTTTCCAGATAATACGGTGCAATTCGGCACGTTCTTGTTCTTTTGACATATTTTTCCTTTTGTTTCCTGCGGATATTTTACAACAATTTTGGGAATAAAGGCAACCCGAAAATGGGGTGGGGGGGATGTGATGAATGAACACAGGGGTGGGGTATTGGGCTGATAGTGGGGGAAATATAATGGGGATGTGAATAAAGGGGTGATTATAGGGTGGGTTATATTGATGTGTCCATAGGTTAATGTCCGTCCATCCGTCTTTTTATAAATAAAAAGGACGGACGGACAGACGTGGGTTTAATCGGGGAACATTGACTCGTTCAAATCTTCCAAGTCAATTTGCATTGGTTCTGGCTCGGCAGGGGTCGATTCTTGCGATGGTTCAGTTTTTAACTGCTTGGCAAGTTCACCAACCGTTGATTTATCTATACCCGTTTCCTTGGCAATATCCCTGTATGATTTACCCTGGGAACGCAAGTCACGCACCAATTCAAGTTTTCTGGCTTTTTCTGCTTCCCTTTTGGTTTGGTCGGCTGGTTCAGTTACTTTGAATTTCGACCAAGACACGAACCCTTGTTCACCAACTGTTTCCAATTGGAATCCAACAGGTTTAAGAATGGAACCAGCAACATTACGGGATTTTTGATACCGCATAACGAATTTTGCACCATCGGTTATATTGTATGATGCGGGTTTTTCTAACGATACCACGGCATCCATAATGTCTTGTTTTTTACTGGTTCCACGATTGCCGTGTTCAGGGTCTTTGCCAGAATGGTCAATCAGCAGGACAGATTTGCCACTACGTTTCAGTTCAATCAGCCACCTTTGCATTGGTGTCCAACTTTCCGCTTCGTTTTCTTTGCCAAAAGAACATAATGCTGAAAGATTGTCTATGATTATAAGTTCACAATCACCCAGCAGTGCGGTTATTTGTTCTTGGCCTTTGGGTGTGCCTATATTTGGCAACGTGCTTTCTGACAGGTCATTGGAAAGAATTTTGAACCTGTCGAACGTGTCGGTATTGCACAAATCCATTCCAAATCCCAAATTGGTTATCCTATCTTTGAAATCTCTGCCTGTCATTTCACCGTCAATGTATAACACAGCACGGCTTTTTGGAATTGTGAAATTGCACACATTCTTTCCACTTGCGATTGCCATTCCCAAGGTTATAGCAAAATACGTTTTCCCGATTCCACGTTGGGCATACAAGATGGTCAGGGATTTTTCCTGAATAAACGGATATGCAATCCATTCACGTTCTGGAATTTCCATTTCCAACAGGTTACGCAGTGAAACCACTGAATATTGTATGGGGTTATTGTCTGCCATTTTGCACCCCCTTGGTTACATACCAAGTGCTGGATTGTGGAAAATACAACCGAACAGGGCCAGAATTAACTTGTAAAATTGGCTGTTCCAGATTATAATCATACGTGAAGCAAGTGGTGTCATTCGTTAATGCGATGGCACCCCATTTATTGTTTATCATTGTTCACCCCCTTTGGTTGTGGATTTGATTCCAACCAAGCCAAAAACTTGGGGACGTTGATTAACAGTTTGCGGCCAATGTTGCACACGGCACCACTGGATACCAAACCATTCGTGTTTCTGAAAAACAGAAGATTACGCAATCCACCCATTTTGAAGGCAGGATTGTTTGCAACGAACTGTTGCGGTGTTTGTAACAGATTATCATACATAATTTAACTCCTATATTTACAGATTTTTGTCATCTGTTATTGGGAATATAGGGGATAACAAGAATAATATCGTCCCCGTCGAGCCAAAGCAGGTTTTGGCTTTTGCGTGGTGCAGAAATCGGGGATTTTGGATAAAAATACAGGTTAGTTTTTGTGGTTGTAAAAATCAGTTATGCGCTTCAAATTGTATTTTTTGTTGAATCGTGAAACCATATCGTCACGCAATTTATGCGATGCCCGAATGCTTAATTTAATTTCAATGGCGGATTGCCCACGATATTTGCCAGATATCATATCTTTTTCAAAGAATTCAAAAAGCCCATCAGCATAATTTTCCCACAATTTCTTTTGGGCTGTGCCACACTGTTTGTTGTGCAGTGTGGGAGATACATTGTTTAATACCAATCGCAACAACAGGACATCACAACCTGGCTGCGCTGGTTTAATACCAAGAACATAAGGGGTTATGTAAAACACTACGGCAATAAAGATGTTTTCTGGATATACACCATATTCTTTATTAAATGCGTCACGCGCTTGGGATTTAACCTGACGGGGCAAATAATCGGGGCAAATACCAGAATGCAGGAAAACGCGTGGGCCATATTTTAACTGTCTGCCATAATGGTTGGCATCTTCATCACATCTTGCCGTTTTTAAACGTTCTGGCGATACGTGGGTTACATTGAAATCACGGACGGCCCTGAATAAATACATAGGGAATGTGGTCAAATTTATATTTGGTTGTTCTTGTTCTGGAATATATGTATCCATTATCTGTTTGCATAATTGAATCAACCTGTTTAATTCTGTTAATTGTGGCTTGGTTATGTTTGAATAATCAAAATTTTGGAATAAATACCCACCAAGTTCATTTAAAATTGTCGCATAACTGCGTTTCTTTGGCAGTTTTTTGTGCAATTGACGGTCTATATCTGTGGCAATTGGCATCAATGCGTTATAACTGGTTGTGTCTGCAAAATCTTTTCTGGTTAATGGTTTGAATTTCATTGGTCTGTTTCCCCGAATATTTTATTGGCCATTGTTTCAACAATGGTTTGTGAATGTTCATCGGACAGGTGTGCATACCTTTTAGTCATTTGCAGGGTCTTGTGACCCAAAATAGCGGCAATTTCGGCCATTGAATAACCGTTCATAGCCAAATATGATGCACAAGTGTGTCGCAAATCGTGAAAATGAAAGTTTTCAAGACCAGCATCTGCCATTGCTTTATACCAACTGCGCTGGATATCAAATGGTTTGGTGCCATCGTGGCTTGGGAATACATAAATGTCGTTTGGTTTGCGGTTCGCATACAATTTGCGCAATTCAACCAGCGCAGGCCCAGCCAATGGCATATAACGTCTTTCTCCATTCTTGGTGTCTTGCAATATCGCACGGCCAGCATTCAAATCAACGTCCCGCCATTTCAACGACATTATTTCCATTCGTCTGGCCCCTGTGGTTATGCCAATTAACACAGCGGGGTGCAGATAAGGGTTGTTCGCTTTCTTGGTTTCAGCAAGCAATTTTTCACGTTCTTCATCGGTTAAATAACGCACACGACCACGTGGTTCAGATAGTTTGGATATCTTGGTTACGGGGTTGGTTTCCAACCATTCCAATTCACGGACAGCATACGATAGCATAACGGATAATGCGGCCATATAGCGCTTGATGGTCGCATTGCTTTTTTTCTTTTGCAATCGGGCATCTTTTGATTCCGCAATTTGATTGCGCGCTTGAATCAACAGGGATGGTGTTAAACTGGACAAGGCATATTGCCCCAGCACGGACTTCCACATTCTGATATGCCTGATGGTGTCAACAGATGCTTTCTTTGGGTTGGCCTGCAAATGTTTTTCATACAGGTCGGCTAATTCGGCCACTGTGTGTTTCTGGGATTCTATGATTGAAAAATTCGCGCCCTGCAACATCTTGGCTTCGGTCATTTTGGCCCAAGTTTCCGCAGCGGTCTTGGTCGGGAATGTTTTTGATATCTTGGGATAACCAAATACACATACCCTTGCACGATAACTGACTTTGTTGGTTTTCTTGGAAGGTCGTTTTTCAATTGTTGCCATCTTTCTGTTCCTTTGGTTGTTTGACTAACTGGGCCAAACAATGTCGTTTATTCTGCTTCGTGTCGTCTTGTTTTTCTGGCAATAAGAATCACAATCCGTTTGTCAATATAGGTCAATCCAGCAGAATTTCAAGGGTTCCTGTGTGTCCCATTTTGTTCGTGGGACACTGGTGGGATATGGAAAACAAAACTTGCCACAAATCCGATGGTTTGGTGCGCTGGTTTAATGTGAATTGTGTTGTGGGTTTTTATATTCGTTTATCTGGTGTGTCCCAAATGTGTCCCAAAGCAGGGAATAAAAAAGGCGGGAATCTGCTGAATCCCGCTTAATTCGTGGCTCGGGCAGCTGGACTCGAACCAGCGACATACGGATTAACAGTTATAAGCCCTTGATTGTAGTATATTTTTTCAAGTACAGAGTGGGCGCGGCTTACAGACGATTTTACATATAATTTTTGGCTCGTTAAAAAAGTGCGGTATAACGGATGTATAATTTTTCGATTGTATTTTGCTGGAACTTAATACAATTCTATCCAATAATTTCCGTGTTTTTTGGAGTATTTTCCGTGAAATTAAAAAATTTTTATCCGTTTTAATTTTATGTAATTTTTTGGCCTTGTACGACTTTCAGATAAAACAAGATAAATCAATACCTTTTGCGATGTGTTTTTATGTGGTTGTATCTGGGCATAGAATTTTCAATGTTGGATATAAATTTTTCACAAGCCGCGTATAAAACACGTATAAGAACGGTATAACAAAAAACTATATATGCCATGTATAAATTCTCTCAAAATCCACCGATATAAGAAATGTATAATTTTGATTTTTTTATTCGCAAACTTTTTGCAAATTCAGTCCGTGTATCTTGTTGCAAAAAGTTCAATTTTTTACTACGATATAGCAGTAAAACAAATTTTATATAAAAGGATTTTTAATGCTACGTGGTGATATTATAAGATATGTTGATATGACAATTGCCGAAGGACAGAATTTACAACGCGGCATGAATTTTAATGTCACTAATCGCGGCTATAGCGTTATTTTGATGAGCGTTCGTGAAAATGCACCATATGCAGATGAAACAATAGATGATGGCAGAACCATTATATACGAAGGTCACGATGTTCAGAAAAATCATGCTCCGGCTGGTGCGATATTAAAAGATTTGGATCAGCCATATAAAACACCAAGTGGAACATTAACAGAAAATGGAAAATTTTTTGATGCAGCAACCGCGTATAAAAACAATCCTGACTCTATTGCCAGGGTTGTAAAGGTGTATGAAAAGATAAAAGACGGTATATGGGTTTATAACGGCTTCTTTTATTTGACTGATGCGTGGATTCAACAGGCTGGTGGTCGAAAGGTGTTCAAATTTAAACTTGAAATGATAGAAGATGACGATACGGCAGTTGAAGATAAAAAAGATCATAAAGCCCATGTTTTGGAATTAGAACATAATCGTCTGATACCAACTGAGGTAAAGGTTATGGTGTGGAAACGTGATAAAGGCCGTTGTGTAAAATGTGGATCAAATACCAACCTACATTATGACCATATTATACCGTTTTCCAAAGGTGGGGCTTCGGATTCGCCAGATAATATTCAACTGTTGTGTTCATCGTGTAATTTGAAAAAGAAAGATAATATAGAATAGGTGGTTATTATGGCAAAACAACACGAACCAAGAAATGCGGTTTTTATCAAAAAGGGTT
>CAMVAB010000043.1 GCA_947165335.1 uncultured Pseudomonadota bacterium
CAGACACAATATTCCCGATCGGGTTTGTCAGGTTTTGTAATAATTTTTTTTCTTCGTTTGACAATGCAACCAGTTTTTTTTGCCCTGTCTGGTCCATTACAAAGAATTCATTATCTGCAAAGACAAAACCTATGCCGTCATTTTTATCATCTGGTTCTGGTTTGTTTTTAATAATATTATTTAATCTTAAAACCAATTCTTGTAATTGAAATGGTTTTGACATGTAATCGTTCGCACCACCTGAAAGCCCGTCAATCGCATTTTCTGCGCCAGACATGGCTGTTAACATGATAACAGGGGTAAAATTCCCAATGGACCTGATGTGCTTTAAAAAAGTTAAACCATCCATTCCTGTCATCATACGATCAAGAATAATTGCATCAACAGATATCTTTGATAAGATTTGCAAAGCCTCTTCTGCGGATGGTGCGGTTATAACATCAAAATCAGATTTGCGTAAACCCTTTGCTAATGTGGTTCGCAACATCTCATCATCGTCAATAACAAGTATACTTTTGGTCATTTTCGTTGAGTTTTATTTGTTTGGCCCAACGGTTTCCAGACCGTTGAGATAAATTATCTATCTAATGCTTCTACTGCATATTCCCCAGGTTGAATTGCACGACCCGGATTGTCAAGGTTTTCGCCGTATTTATATGTAGAGGCACGGAATTTAGCACCATTCGTTGTAAATTCTGTTTTGAAAACCAAATATCCGTTTGATCCGCCTGTTGTTGGCCCCTGCATTCCCAATGAATAATATGCACCGATTAAGCCATAGTCTAAATCAATATAATCAACACTTAATAACAAAGAAATATTAGACATACCATCGCTTGTTAAATTACATGCAAATTCACGGTTGGCTAATACTGCATGTGAATTGTCAGGAACAGATATATCCATAATAGTAGGTTCACAAGAGCGTTGAATTCCGTTGACCAAGAATTCATATGTCATAGTTGTTGTTGCGCGTGATAAACCTGTGGATAAATTAACCTGAGAAATGGTGGCCTTTGGTATTTTAATCAAAGCATTCGCAACCCCAGAACGTACAGGTAATGAAATACCAGATTGTAAACAACTGCGCGAGAATGGATCTGCTTCGCAAATATATAAGCGAGAGTGTGCATTAGTCATGAACATATTTGCCAGGCTGTTGAACAAGAAAGTACGTGTTATACGGTTGTTCAAACGGGTGCAGTTAAAATCACGACAAATCACAGTTGGTCTTTCTGTAAAGCTAACGCCTGGATTGGTTTTGACTTCTTCACTGCGTGTCTGATATATAACTTCGTCATAATCAACAGAGTCGTCCATATTCATAAATTCCGTTTCAGGAATAAAATTAGGATCATCAGGATATGCATAATATGATTGTACTGGTACTTCTGTGTACACAGTTTGGTATTCTTCATATGTGTAGTCCTGATAATTATCGGCACGGCTATTAGCTGTGCAAATGGCTAAAATTCCTGCAATTAAGAATATTTTTTTCATGGCGTTTAACCTTTTTCTCTCATATTTATTATAGATAATAAAATATTTTACGGGTCTATGTCAAAGCAAAAAATATTTTTATTGAAAATAATTACAACTTTGTTCTATAAATATGATATGATATGTTTAAGTAAGGTGAAAAAATGGTAGATGTTATTATCACAGGTGAATCTGGAAAACTACACGCGGTATATCATAAATCAGAACTCGAAGCAGCGCCTTTGGCTGTCGTTCTTTCAGGCAGCCCACGCCAAAAATGTCACATGAACGATCGTGCATCCTATGCAATGTTTCGTGCTTTCATGGATATTGGTTTTTCTGTAGTTCGTTTTAATTATCGCGGGGTTAATGATTCCGAAGGTTCAATTGGAACAACTTCTGAAAATATGTTGGATATTGCCACAGTTATCGATTGGATTCAAAATAAAAACGAAGACAGCGATAAAATATGGCTGGCTGGGCACCAGTTGGGCGCATGGTATGTGTTACAGGCAATGATGCGCCGCCCTGAAATTTCGGGTTTTGCGCTGGTTTCACCGGATCCTTCTGTGTCTGATTTTGGATTTTTGTCGCCTCGTCCAAATCGCGGATTGTTATTACAGGGGGCGAACGAAGGTGATGAAGCAAACGCTTTTGGCGTTCATTTAACCCAAATATTAAAGAAACAGGCACAAATAGATTTGGAAACAATTCGTGTTAAAAATGCGGATGCTAATTATTCACAGGCTGCAGATTTACGTCAAATGTATAATGATTTAAAGGCGTACGTTGGGCGTGAAAATGCAGATGACAAATTGTTATAAAATGATGGACAAGAACGAACGTTTTTTAGACCCAAACATCCCAGATGAAATGGCGGCAACTATCCGTCCAAAAACACTGGATGATTTTATTGGGCACGATGCATTAAAACAGAATCTGTCTGTTTTTGTGTCTGCTGCACGCAGCCGCGCCGAAGCCATGGATCATGTTTTGTTGTATGGACCTCCGGGATTGGGGAAAACAACATTAGCGCACATTATTGCAAATGAATTGGGAACTAATTTCCGTGCAACTTCTGCGCCGATGTTGACGAAGCAAGGCGATTTGGCGGCAATATTAACAGCGCTTGAACCTATGGATGTTTTATTTATAGATGAAATTCATCGTTTGCCAACCGCTATCGAAGAAGTCTTGTATTCTGCAATGGAAGATTATAAATTGGATATCATGTTGGGCGAAGGTCCAACAGCTAAATCTGTTCGTATAGATTTGCCACCTTTTACATTGGTTGGGGCAACAACTCGTACTGGGTTGCTTTCTAATCCATTGCGCGATAGATTTGGTATAGATCTAAGATTGTCTTTTTACCCTGCTTCTGATTTGGCGAAAATTATTATGCGCAGTGCAAATATACTAGGAACCAAGATAGATGAAAACGGCGCAAAACTATTAGCGGGTTCGTCGCGCGGAACGCCGCGTATCGCTAATCGTTTGTTGAAACGCGCGCGCGATTTTGCTGCCGCAATGGGTAAAGATTTCATAGATACAGATACGATAAAAACAACTTTGCACCAATTACACATAGACGAAGTTGGCCTTGATGAAATCGATCGCGAATATATTCGTGCAATAATAAGAAATTACGCAGGCGGTCCTGTTGGAATTGATAATTTAGCGGCCGCACTAAGCGAACCTTCTGATACAATCGAAGATGTGATTGAACCTTATTTAATGCAGCTTGGGTTTGTTCAACGTACCCCGCGCGGACGTGTTGTAACCGAAAACGGATACAAACATTTGGGGTTTGAAAAATAATTTAATTTTACGGAATAACATTATGGAAAAAGTACATTTTTTTAATTTTACTGTCGCGTATGCAGATACCGATGCCGAAGGTGTAATGTACCATGCGCGATATATAGAAGTTGCGGAACGTGCGCGTTTTGATATATCAAAAAAAATGCCTGTTCCGGATGGCGATATAGGTTTTGTTGCGCGTGAAGTTAATATTAAATATATGCGACCAATATTATTGGGTGATAATTTTACAGTTGAATCGCGTTTTGTTAAAATTGGTGGTGCATCTATGACAATTGAACAAAAGTTCGTGAAAAACGATGAAATTTGTGCTATAATGAATATAACAATCGCATATTTGGGTTCTGATATGCGCCCCAAGGCAATACCAGAAACCATAATAAACGGCTTAAAATAATAAAAACTAGAAAGGGAGAGAATGCACATGGAAAACAGTTTTTCTTTGTTATCATTGTTTAGTGGACGTGATTTGATGACACTTTTTGTGTCTTTGATTTTAGTCGGGGCAAGTATTTTGTCTTGGGCTGTAATTATTGAAAAAATTCGTTTATGGAATTTTCAAAAACATAATCCGGTTTCTGTAAAACACGGCGACAATTTGGAAACGATAGTTGATAAATTGATACGCCCGTTTGATAAAAATTTATGGTTTTTATCCATGGTTTCGTATGTTGCTCCGTTTATTGGGTTGTTCGGAACAGTTTGGGGTGTTATGGATTCTTTCGCATCCATTGGTATAAATCAGTCTGTAAGCATCGGTGTTATTGCACCTGGTTTGGCTGTTGCGCTTGGCACAACTGCACTTGGTTTAATTGCTGCAGTTCCGGCGGCCATAGCGTACAATGTTTTTTCAAAGAAATCAGATGATTTGTACGATGTACTGGACGACCAAGTTAAAGAATTAAAACATAAATAAATCAAAGGGTTTGGTGATGTCAAGAAGACGTTCTAATGTCAGCGATGCGAATATGTCGTTGACGCCAATGATAGATATTATGACAACGTTGCTTGCGGTGTTTATGGTCACTACTCCAATGATGACAACAGGTATAGATATTGAATTGCCGCGTGCAGGAACATCTGCAATGACGGGTAACGATCATGCAATTCAAATCAGTGTTGATGCAAACGGAAACTATTATCTGTTGCAACAAAAATTGCCTCGTGATGAAATTGTAAAACGCGCAATTGCAATGCGTGGCGAAAACCCAAACTTGGCAATTACTTTAAGTGGTGATACGCATGCTGATTATGGCGCCGTAATGTCGATGATGGGTAAATTAAAAGATGTTGGTTTTCAACGTGTTGGTTTGCGTACAAAATTAGACAGTAAATAATGAAGCAAGAAACACAATTTCAAAGTGAAAATTTTTTGTTGTCCGTTTTTGGACATTTGGTTTTGATTGCGATAATGATATTGTCTTTTTCAGTGGTTGTTGATCGTGCAAAATTGGTTGCTCCAAACCGAATTCAAATTATAGAAATCGATTTAAAAAATGTAAAAATAAGCGGTGAAGAAACCAAACTTTATAATACTACTGTGCCAGATGAAAAAACACAGGAAAAAAACGACAAAAAAGCCGAAGATAGTAAAAATATTCCGGATGAAAAAGTTGACTTAAAACAACCTACTATACTTGATGATGAAAGCAAAACTTTAAATAAAGAAAAAACACCAAAAAAAGACGAGCCAAAGGTTGAAGATAAACCTGTTCCGCGTAAAAAAACAGTGGTTCGTGTGAACCGCGAAGTGTTGTCGCTTGATCGAACGATGACGATATCTGTTATCGATGCATTACGTGTTGCGTTGACACGTTGTTGGAATATCGATACGACTCGTCCAAATTTAGAAAATATTCGTCTTACTGCACACATAAAATTCTTGCCCACAGGTGTGGTTGATAAATTGTGGTTTGAATCTGAATCACGTGCTGAATCTGATCCTGATTTTGCATATGTTTTAGATACTGCAAAATCTGCAATCAAAACATGTTCACCATTTTCAATGTTGCCACGCAACGAATATAGCAAATGGAAGGATACTTCTGTAACCTTTTATCCAACTAGTGGTAAAGTTATGTAAATTGAAAAAAATCGCCGAATTGGCGATTTTTTTAATGCCCCAGGTGTTCAATAAGCCGGATTCTGTACAATCTGTGATTGTTAAGCATAATTAATCTGCAAATTGCGTTGCCGCAAAATGTCAAGCCCTCTACCCGATTCCGTTAACGATTTGGGACGTATCTTGGAATCCTTTTTGGGGTTGCTGCACATAGAGATTGCCCGTTTCACCGTAAATAAATACGCTCGTCTCTGATGCTCTGATCGTCGGGTTGCCCCGCGTGGCCGTTAACCACTATGTTGTCCCAATGCAGTCCGGACTTTCCTCTGAATTGTGTTCATATGGGTTGTTTTCCACGTCCAATTCAGCTATGCTTTTTCGCACCTGGCATGGATAAATATAGCATTTGTTTTGCGTTTTTCAATGTTTTTCGCGCGCGATTATATAATTATAATATAATATTTTTCCTTTGACACGAAATACGATTTTTTTCTACACTAAAAAATAAGCAAAGGAAGGTTTTACAAAAAATGGCGGTTTTCCGCAGATTTTGTCGTATGTTTACAGTGGCGCTTTTTGCGCTAGGTATGTTTTTTAACTCTGCTTTTTCTGTTTGTTCCGATTATCAGGCTGTTATTTCGGACATTTACATATTCAACAACGGTGCGGCATTAGGGGCATTAAATTCTGGTCTTCCGATATCAATGATGTCTGGTTCTGGCTATACCTTTTCTCATTTATCGAGCAACACAGAATGTTTGAGTGATGCGGTTTTCTTTGAAGATAGCGCTATAAACAGTTATAATGCACCATTACAATCATCGTCGGGTGGATTAAAATGTTATCTTGGGGATCCATATACTTGGAATGGATCTTTTGGTTCTGATCCACATGATTATGCTATGGATAACGCATATCTTTTTTACATCGGGTATGACAATGATGAAGATACCCCTGTGATACATGTTCTTGATTATACCGGGGCGGAACAATCAAATGTGTTGGCAGCTTTGAATGAATATCTTTCGGGGGTTAATTCGGGTTATGCATATCATGTAATGGATAATATGGATAACAATTTGACGTCTTGTGAGAACACTTTACAAATTATGTGTGTCCCTGCTGGCAGTTATTTTGGCAAGGTTCCTGTGGCAACAGATGATGGTAATTATTATGCGGTGCCGGTCGATAACTGGGGAATACCATTGTTTGCGCGCCGTTCGATGTCATATTTTGTGAATAATGACATTGAAGGTTATGTGATTGCAAAACCAGAATACGGCAGCTGCGCCAGCGGTAGTTTTAATGTCCCGCAATATTATTATTCTTTTTTAACTGATGGTTTGGTTGATTTGTATTCAACCTATGACTATCAAAATGGGGGTTATGTGACCGAAGATGGTAATAGTAACATCATGGATTACAATCAAATATTAAATGGGGTGATCGACACAAATACTTTATATGATTGGTTGGCAAATAATTCTTATTCACCATGGGCGCCATTAACAGATGTCGTGTTTACAGATGGGGTTAATATCGGTGCTATGAACGATCTGGGCATAACAATCAACACCAGTTTGGATCCATATGGTTACATATTAATCCCATATACTACAGCGAACACATCTTTTGTTGGTGGCAATTGTGATTTTGGTGTTGCTGAATCGTCAACAGGTTCATCCCTATTTAATAATCCTGGTGCGTGTTTTGATGGTTTTTTTCCTGAATATACTATATCTTATGAAATGAATGGTGGAACGAATTACAATGGTGCGCCAACATCATATACAGAAGACACTGGTGCTACAATTAACGGCACACCGACCAAAACAGGATATACGTTCGCCGGATGGTGTACTAATTCGGGTTTAACTAATTGTGCGGCAATACAAACAATATCAGCGGGCGAAACTGGTAACAAAACATTGTATGCAAAATGGACACCAAAATGTAACAAAATAACTTTGAACAATACA
>CAMVAB010000044.1 GCA_947165335.1 uncultured Pseudomonadota bacterium
AAAAGGCTTCGATTAATCAAGGTATACGTGAATGTGGTGGTGAAAAAGAATGGTCAAAGGTCGGTGCATACGAATGTTCAAGATGTGGTGAAGGAGAAAAGGCAAATGAAGATCATACAGCATGTGTAGATGCTGATAATATCACAGTAAATCCGGGATACTATTTACGTGCAAATTCCGTTGTACCTATTAAATGTACAGCAAAAACAAAATTTTGTCCGGGCGGAATGTATGGCAAAGGAACAACGGACAGGGGCATATTTGATTGTCCATATAGCGGATATGCAAATACCGAACATACCGGATGCGTGTTGGATTTAACAAAAGAACAACTGAAATATGGCGTGTTCGGTGTTGATGGAAATACAATATCACAATGTTGGGTAAAAACAGATCCAGAAGATTTCAAAGCATGTGTTTATGGAATAAGAATACAGGCTGTTGATGAAGAAAAGAAAGAAGAATCACAATCAGAATAAAAAATGCGGTTTTTACCGCGTTTTTTATTATCTTTTATTCGTATCTTAAACTGTCTATTGGATTTAATTTAGCGGCCTTGATTGCAGGAAACACACCCGAAGCCAAACCAACTACAACAGCCACAGATATAGAAACAACAACAGGCCAAATAGAAAACGGAACATTGTAATGTAATATTAAACGACCGACACCCTGGGATAAACCGACACCCAAAATAAGTCCAAACATAGAACCAATAAATGATATTAATATAGATTCAGATAAAAACTGGGTTATAATCGTTGATTCTTGGGCGCCAATTGCTTTGCGAATACCAATTTCACGTGTGCGTTCTGCAACGGACACCAACATCATATTCATAATACCAATCGAACCAACCAATAAAGAAACCGCGGCAATTGCTATTAACAATAATGTTAAATAACCCGTAACCGTTTCCATAGTTTCCATAACTTGTTTCATATCAGTTATTTGGAAATCGTCAGCATCTGATTCTTTCAATTTATGACGCTGACGCAACAGAGATGTAATTTGATTGGTTGCAATATTGTTATCTGCGTCCTGATACAATTTTAATGAAATCGTACCCACAGAATTAGGAAAACGCGACCCCACAATACGTTTTTTCAATGTAGTTATTGGAACGATTATCATGTCGTCCTGGGACATCATTCCAGAATCACCTTTGGCTTTGGTTACACCAATAATCGTTAATGGGGTATTACGAACACGAATAATTTCACCGACCGGATTTTTTGGCATACCTAATTCTTCGGCTGTATCGGGGCCAATCACAGCGTATGTAGCCGCATTGCGCACCGCAGACATATCAATAAATGTTCCGTATTCCATTTCCATATTTTGAACAGTTGCATACCCGGGGTAAACACCAACCATAGATGTTGCCCAATTTTTATTTCCATATACAACCTGGGCACTGCTGTTTTCAACCGGCGATATCGCAGCAACATCCGGCAATTGCGAAATATATTGCACATCGTCCATTGTTAATGTCATACGATTACCAGTTCTTACGCCACCGCTTTGCGCTGCACCCGCACGTATCATTATTGTGTTTGTTCCAAGTGATGAAAATTGATCAGTAATAGATTGTTGAACTGTTTCCCCCACTGCAACCATTACCACAACCGCCATAATACCAATAACAATCCCCAGCACTGTTAAAAACGAGCGCATTTTATTGCCACTTATCGACAACCAAGATTCATGTGCGATATCATAAAATGTCATTTTTTATGCGCCCTCTTTTCTGATTTTAATAGTGTTGTTTCGGTTTTAGGTATTGGACCATCGTATGTTATACGACCGTCATAAATGTGAATCACACGATTTGCATATTTTGCTATTTCAAATTCGTGCGTAATCATTACTATTGTTATTCCAAAATCATGATTTAATTTTTTGAAAAACTTTAATATTTCATTTCCCATCTTGGAATCAAGCGCGCCGGTTGGTTCGTCTGCTAATACTAATTTTGGATTTCCCGCCAGCGCACGCGCAATCGCAACGCGTTGTTTCATACCACCTGATAATTGTGTTGGTAAATAAGTTTCAAAGTTTTCAAGTCCAACTAGTTTTAACATTTCGCGCGCACGCGATAAACGTTCACTCATCGGCAGACCACGATACATCAAAGGCAACATCACATTGTCCAAGATATTTCTTTTGGGCAGCAAATTAAAGTTTTGAAAAACAAAACCAATATATTCATTTCTGATTTTTGCCAATTCATCAGGCAACAATGTTGTTATATCTTTGCCATATAATTCGTAAATTCCACTGGTCGCACTGTCCAATGCACCAACAATGTTCATACAAGTTGATTTTCCAGATCCAGACGGCCCCATAATTGCAACAAATTCCCCAGATTTAATTGTGAAAGATACATCAAATAAAACCTGTTGCTGACCCCCTATTTCCAGCGGAAAACTTTTGCAGATTTTTTTCAAAGATATTATCGGTGTTTGTTTCATATTTTTACCATTAACGTGGACCACCCGCTGGACCACCCATCATACCGCCACCACGATTGTTATTCGTTGTTTTCTTGGTTGACTTTTGACCGGTATAACCAATGACGATTTTATCGCCTTCTTTGATTTCATCAGAAATAATTTGGGTTTCTGTTGCTGTTGTTAAACCTTTGGTATATGGTACCAAAACAATATCGTTTCCGCGTTTAATTGCCAAGTGATTGTTTGGATTTATTGCATCGCTGCTAACATCTATAATACCATCAAAACTGCGAATTAAAAATGCAGAATTTTGCGCTTTCCATGTGTCAACTGCGGAATCTATGATAATTGTTACGAATGCTGTCATGCCTGGCATCAATTTCAAATCAGCATTATCTACATCTATCACGACTGTATAAACAACAACATTTGATGTGGTGGTTGGCGATAAACGAATTTGACGAACCTGACCTTCAAAAATCTGGGACGCATACGCATCAACTGTAAATGTTACAGATTGACCATTTTTGATCGCGCCAATGTCCGCTTCGGATACAGCGGTTTCAATTTGCATTTTTGTCAAATCTTCGGCGATTTCAAACAAATCGGGCGTTTGGAAAGATGCCGCAACTGTTTGACCTTTGTCCACTTTGCGTGAAATAACTGTCCCGTCAACCGGCGAAACAATTGTGGCATACCCAAGATTCGTTACCGCTTTGTCATATTGAGATTGTGCACGAATAACCGATGCTTCTGCTTGTTCATATTGGGTTTGTGATTGTTCCATTTCGGCACGCGCAATAAAATCGTCTTTGTAAAGTGTTTTATTTCGTGTGTATTCATTTTTTGCATAATTACGTTGTGATACGGCTGAATCAAGCGATGCCTTGGCTTCATCCACAGATGCCTGTAATACAGACGGTTCGATTTTTAATAACACATCACCTTTTTTAACAGTCGAATTATAGTCTACAAAAATTTCTTCGATGGTGCCGGAAACCTGGGATCCAACACTAACAGTATTAAGCGGCATAATTTCACCCGTCGCAGTTACTGTTTGTGAAATGTTTCCGCGTGTTATATCCATAGTCACAAAGTTTTTCTTTTCAGGCGCAGTTGTTTTTGCGCGAATTGCGTAAACCAAAACACCCAACGCGACAATAAAAATTACCAACCATTTATGACGCAAAAACCAATTTCTTTTTTTATTGTTCATCGCTCTTTCCTTCTAGTTCAGATTTAATATCACCGATTGCTAACGCTACCGCAGCACGTTTTACAAACAAATCATATTTTGCAGCATTGTTTTGTTTTTGTGCGTTAACCAGTTCAGATTGCGCTGTCTGCCAATCAAGCATTGTCGCACGTCCAACTTTGTACATTCCAGAAGTCACGCGTTCGCTTTCTGTTGCGGATTTCAGCAGCACTTCGGTATGTTTCAAAACAGTTTGTGCTGTTTTATAGTTTTGATATGCAGTAAACACATCCATCATCGCAGCATTTTTAGTTTGTTGTTCATTATATTTTGCGCGATCGTAATCTGCTTCGGCTGCGCGCAGACCGTACATATTTGCAAAACCTGCAAACAAAGGCATAGATGCACGAATGCCAATTGACCCGTTCATTTTGTTTGTATCTGGCGCAAAAACATCAGCAAATTTATCATCATTCCAACCCACGCTCGCACTGGCTGAAATCGACGGCAAATTCTTTAAGAACGCGGAATTACGTTTGTGCCATGCCGCATCAGTTGATGCCGCTGCCTTTAATAAATCAGGTCTTTTTTCACGCGCAACAGCGATCAATTCATCAATGCTTTCGCTTTCCGCTTCGCTGCCAAAAGATGACGACATATCAGCAATCACAATTTCTTGATCGGCCGGGAAAGATAATTTTGTTAACAATGTTCCCTTTGCAATTTCACGATTGTTTTTTGCACGTTCCAATGATAACTGTGATGAAGCAAGTGTAGTTTCCGCTTTATATACATCAGCCTTTGCCACTGCGCCAGCTTTAAATTTTTTATCTGCAGTATCTTTTGCAGTTTGGGCAACTTTCAATGCAGATTCAGCGGCTTCTACATCTGCATCAGCGTTTAATAATTCATAGTAAGATCCAACCAAACCATAAACAAAATTTTGAACTGTTTCATCATAATCAAATCCTGCCGCGCGATAAGTGGAAATCATTTGATTCATATCGGCTGTTCTTTTGCCAAAATCAAATATCAAATATGACGCAGAAATTGAAGCACCATAATGCCAATCATAATCTTTATTTATCGTATCATCACTTTGTGCAAAGTTTTTGTTCGCGTTTACCCCAGCAGAAACATTTGGTAAATAATTTGCATACCCGGCATTTTTGTTAAAATGTGAGCTACGCAACGAAGCATATGCTGCGGCAGTTTGTGGATTACGACAAAGCCCCAGATTTATAACATCTTGTAGTGATTGAACGCCATCTGGCATATTTCGACGCGTTGCACAATCATCATCTGCAAAAGCAAATAATGGTATAAAAAGCGCAAACAACATAGGATAATATTTCACTAAAAACCCTCTTACATGAATATCATCCTATCAAAATAAAATTTTTTTATCAAATATTTTTTGCTTGTTTACGCCCCTTGCAATTGTCGACATATTTGAAAAAATCACATGCTGATATATTTGCAAAATCTAAAACTTTCGCGATACTTTCAAGTGTCATCCAACGCGGCGTTCCATCTGCATAAAATCTTTTGCTTTTGTTAAACATAGTCGGATCAAGCCCACTTCGTTTTGCTAATCCAGAACAACTGAGCCCGCGTTCGTGAGCAAAATTATCTATGGCGCACCATATTTATTCATGTGTCATAACCTTTTTCTCCTTTGTTTAAGAATCTTGTCATAATGAATATTATCATAATAATATAATTTTGCAACTGATTCTATTATTATTAGAAAACAGTATTGTTTTTAAGAAAGATTCTTTGTGTTTTTGCAAATCACATCGATTCGAAAACGCAACAAAATCAAGCAGAAATAAATCTAAAAAACTCTTGACTTGCAAGAACAAAAGGTATAACATAAGCGTTGCTATTCGGGCATAGTTCAGTCGGTAGAACAACGGACTGTTAAAATTGACCGGGTTTTGAAAAACATGTTTTGAAATGTTTCTAAAAGTCGCAGGAATCTGCGGTTTTTTTATGTCTAAATTTTACCATTTCTGATATCATTGTGATATCATCAGCAAGTAATTTTCCTGGCTAGAAATGGCTATTTCTTGCCCCATTTTTTTATAAAGTCGCACAAAGTAACACCAAAAACCCAGTCGCACAGAAAAAATCTGGCGCATTTTTTTCTTAAAAATTTGATGAAAAATCATGATCATTTTTTTATGTTCAAAAACTTTATATGCCGGAACAGATTGCCGCAAAATATTTTAATAAAAAATCCGCGGAATCCGCGGAAATCTTGGCTCGGGCAACTGGACTCGAACCAGTGACATATGGATTAACAGTCCATTGTTCTACCGACTGAACTATGCCCGAATAACGCGACATATAATAACTCTAAAATCCGCACAAGTCAAGGACTTTGTGTGAAATATGAAAAGATTTTTCATATTTCCCACAATTCTGCTGGTTGAATCAAAACAAATAACCGCCCCCTGGGCGGTCTTTTATCGTTTTGTTATACTATAACAATTTATCTTACCAAAAATTGTTCTGTTGCGGCTTTCAATGCTTGTGCCACACGCGCATCTTTAACGCGTCCACCGATTTCTTTCAATTCAAAAGGGATCTGGGTACCCAACAGCTTGGTCAATTCTTGTCTTGAAAATCCAGCATTGTATTCTGCACCCAAATTGTTCACAAGTTCTTTGTCCTGTTGAACTGCATTTGGTTTGTCTAATTCAATAAACATGTTTTTAAACTGCGTGGATATTTCTTTTAATTTGGCAGCTTGTTCTGCATTATCCAAATACACAAATGTTCCCAAAGATACAAAAAGGTCATTATCAAATTTAGGTTCTGCAGGCATTTCATTGAAATGTGGTGTTGGCAAATTCAATTTACTTGATACTGCACTGAATACTGAATTGGTTTCGTCCCTATCAAAAGTGTACATTTGGACATCTGGGCGATTTTGTTTTACAACGTGGCCCCATGGTGATAAACCACGACCAAAATCCACTACATTGGCATTTTGCTCTGCGCGTTCATACACAAAGTGCGCGGCATCCAAAAATCTTTTTGCATAATAATAACTGCGGTATGGAACAGCCAATTTATCAATGATCTTTGATAATGTAACGGCTGGCGATCTGCATGACCTGCGGGCGTGTCGGCTCATGGAAAGGCCGCCCCA
>CAMVAB010000045.1 GCA_947165335.1 uncultured Pseudomonadota bacterium
TAATCCAGAACCTTTTTTATCAAGTTTTTTGCTTTATAATCTAGAATCTTTGTCTTTGAAGCAGAAACAAAAATTAAAACATTTGTTTATAGATGTTATTAATGAATTAAAACAACACCACGAAAAAACATCATCTATACAACAAAAATACAAAGAAATGGTCGCGATTTTAGGTCATGATTTTGGTTTTGATGAATTTGTTTCTGCCTGTTTTATTGCTTTAACACAGGCTCAAAGACAGGTTTTATTGAATAATATTACTGATTTAGATTTACATATTTGGACATGGGGCGCAAATTTAACATGTGTATCTAATAATCAATCATTATTTGAAAAGTGCCATCTGGATACATGTTATTCACAAAAACAAAATGAAAAAGTATATAATGAATCAAAAATATCTTTGAATATGCCGCATGGCCAGGCTAACACTGGTTTTTCATGGCGCGTATGTGATATATTGGCATCAAATGCATTGTTAATATCAAACCCATCAGAAGATTTAACGAGTTTATTTGGTGGTATAATACCAACATATAAAAATGCTAAAGAATTACGTGATAAAATTAAATATTATTTAACACATGACAAAGAAAGACGCGAAATAGTTGAAAAATGCCATAAAATTATAGACAAAAATCATAGATACGAAAATGTTTTTGATGTTATCGGTAAATATTATAATATAAAAATGTTAGGTAACAACAGTGGCAACCTGAAAGTATTAAAAAGAACCATTTATAAACAAAATAAATGGTTAAGAAACCATAAAAAATAAATAAGGTAAAAAATGGCAAAGGTTTTATTAAGCTTTTCTGGTAACAAACTTTCTGAAGACGCAAAATGGAATATATTCACATTTTACGAAGGTTTGATGCGTGCATTGGTTCGTAATGGAAACGATGTTTATTACATGATTGCCAACGAATTTGTTCAATCTTATAATTCAAGAAGCAATGAAATTCATAATACTTTGTCCAAAGAAAAATTAGATGAATATGTAAAAAATCAAAACTTTGATTTGATTATTGCTTTTAATAATGCGTTGTATGACGGTTATTTACAAAAATCGCAAATTCCATATATTGTGTGGGGTGTGGATCCTATAAGTGTTTATGCGGATAAAGATAAATTAAAGGCAAATAAATCGCGTTATATTTTTGCTGGTAATTGTGAAGAAGACAAGCAAAACATAGATAAATATTTTGAAACAAACAAGGCTGTAATTTTAAGAATGGCGACAGATGTTCGCTCTAAAAAATTAAAAACAGAAAATAATATATCTTTTGTTGGTTCTTTGTGGAATAGCCATGAAAAGAAATTGGTACAAAATGGTCTGAATCCGGAAATTTTATCTAAAATAATAAAATTGTTGCGTAAAAACACTAATTTAACCCCAGAAGAAATTTGTAAAAAATTAAAGATCAAAGAAGATGTATTCAAAGACACATCTGTGTTTTGGGTATTACATGGAATCGCGACAACTGACAGAATCAGGGTGTTGTCAGGTTTGACAGATCTTGGGCTAAAAGCATACGGTTTATCAGAAATATGGAAAAATATTGCAGATACAAATGTAGATTTAGCATGCTGTTATCAACCAGAATTAATATATGACATCGTTGCAACTGAAAATCTTTATAATAAATCAAAAATCGGTTTTAATATGTCGCATGTTCATGCACGTGAATCTGGTTTTTCGTTCAGATTACTAGATATTATGGCATCAAACGCGTGTATTGTGACAGATGATAAAAAGATATATAAGGAATTATTTGGTAAATATGTTAAATTGCCAACTTTTAAATATGGTGATGCAAACGATGCAAGAAAGGTATGCGAATATTTATTAACACATGAAAAAGAAAGACAAAAAATAGTTGCTGGTTGTCATAAAGCCATAGACGCAGAATTTCGTTTCGAACATCGTTTTAAACAAATTACAGACTTAACGGGTGTTAAATTGATAAGTAAAAAAACAGGTTCAATGACTCAAATTTCAGCGCAAGATTTTATAAAAGCTGAAGCAAAACAAGAAATTTTTAATGACAACAAAATGTCTGGTAATACAAAAAAGAAAAAAATAAAAGTATTAGCTGTTGTTCATACTTTATATACAAATACGTATGATACGTTATATTATGAAGCAAAAAGGTGTAAAAATATAGATTTCAATTTTGTTGTAATTCCTTTAAAACAAGGAAGCTTTTCTATATCTGTACAACAAATAGAAGAAATGATGCGCAAAAAGGGTTATCCATATATTTTGGGTTATAACGAAGCAACAAATGAATATTTAGATTTAAAAAAATTAGAACCAGATGTTGTATTTGTACAGTCACCATATGATAAACAACGCGTATCAAGCTTATATTCTACAAAGTATTTAGCAACTTTTGCGAAGGTTTTTCATATATCATATGGAAGCACAATGTTAAGTTATGACGAAGGTAGATATAAAGGTTTTTTAACTGGATTATTAAATGATTTTACAGGGATTTTTTCTGAATCTGTAGATTTAGCAAATTATTTAGATAAATATAATCCGGGAAAATATATACCTGTCGGATATATGAAATGTGATAAATATTTGAATTATAAAACTAAATTACCAAGAGATAAAAAGTATGATTTTGTGATCGCATGGAAACCTAGATGGGTTGGTGAACCACAAGGTTCAAATTTGTTAAAATATTTAAGATTTTTCATGAATTTGTGTAAAGAAAAACCAAACTTTCAACTGATTTTTATAAAACACCAGTTATGTGAAAAAAATTTAATTGAAAATAAAATTTTACCAGCCAATAAGGTAAAAAAATTATTTGATGATTTGCGTAACATAGCAAATATAAAGATAGTTGAAGACGGAGATTTCTTGGACTGGGTTTTTTCTGCAGATGTGTTTGTAGGAGATTATTGTTCCACTATTATGGAATTCGCATTGTCTGGCAAACCAGTGATTTATACACCTGTTAAAGACATTGTTTTAAGTGATTACGGTGAAAAAATATTATCTAACTGGTACGTGGCAAAATCACGTGAATCATTAAAAAAATATTTATTTGATTTAAAGGATGGGAATGACCCAAAATCTGCAGAAAGACATAAAAATTTATATTTAATATCTTCTCCAGAAATAAAAAAGAATGGTAGTATAGCAAAGAATATAATTGATTATTTGTTAAAAAATATAAACACAAAAGAACAAAAACAGAAAAGAAGTTGTTTTAATAAAATAAAAGATATTTTATTAAAAATAAAACGTACACCTAAAAATACAAGAGTAAGAAAATTTAGGATAATATACGAAAGATATTTTATAGGTTTATTAAATGGTTTAACGGGTTCGTTATCTACTTTAGGTACTTTTGTTGAAAAAAGATTTTTACAAATAGAAGAAAAACTTAATCGACCAACGTTTTTAAATTTTAGATTTACAGCATATCATGAGTTTTTAGATGAACAGGCATATATTGCAAAGGTATCAAAGGGTTTACCACCAAAGAAACCAGGTGATAAAATTCGTGTTGTATTTTTGTTCCAAGAAGCCAGTTATTGGCCTTCGTTGAAAAATTTATATGAAAATTTGAAAAAAGATCCAAGATTTGAAGTGTTTGTTATTGCTATTCCGACATTATCTGTTCCTAGTTTTGTTGAATTAGAATTAAAAGAAGAAAATATAAAATTTTTACATGATAATAATATAGATTATATTGATAGTCGTTGTGTATATTCTACATTATTTGATCCGTACACTTTACGTCCAGATTATGTGTTTGTTCAAATTCATTTTAATCGTCAAAGACCAATGGAATATAAAACAAATATAATGGGGCTTTATACCAAGGTTTGTCTGGTGCCGCATGCATTTTTGTTGTCGGCATCTGATAATAAGGAATTAATTCATCAAACAAATTATTTCCGCGTATTTGTTCCAAATGAATATCACGCAAATGTTTTATCTGATGTGTTTCATCATGATGAAAATATTGAAATTGTTGGATATCCACGTTTTGATATGTATAAAAATAAAATCAAAGATTCAAATTTATGGAAAATATCCAAAAAAGAAAACCCAAATATTAAACGTATTATTTGGTCACCACATTGGTGGGCATATGGTTATACACCAAAATTAGTAGAAAATATATTCAAAACATGGGAATATTTCTATAATTTTGTGCAAAATAATTCTGATATAGAATTGATTATTAAACCACATCCAAATTTATTTAACGGTTTGGTTGCATCTGGGTTTTTATCAGAAGATAAAAAACAAAAAATGTTGGACAATATGAATAATTTGCCAAATGCATCTGTGTATATGGGGGGTGATTACATAGATTTATTTAAAACAGCCGATTTAATGGTTAATAATTCTATTTCGTTTTTGGCAGAATGGTTGCCATCTAAAAAACCAATGATTTTCCAAGATACAGAACGAAAATTTGAATTAAACGAAATCGCTGAAAAGATTTTGGACGTTTATTATCATGCTGATAATTTGGAAAAATTAAACGATTTAATCAAAGATTTATTATCAAAGAAAAATGATAAAATGTTGAATAAAAGATTAAAACTTTTGAAAAATTTAAAATTGATAACGAAAGAAAACGTATCGGATTTAATTAAAAAATCTTTGATTAAACACGTAAAAGATTAAAAAAATAAAAACGGCATTTCACATGCCGTTTTTTATTATGCTGATGCCGTACCACATACATACCAATCTACATTATAATTGCCGCAATTTATATACAATACTGTTTCGCTAACCAAATTTACACCAATAGCAGCTGCTGTTCCGGTATTGCGACATGTTGCCAAAACAAAATAATTTTTGTCCGCCATGCGCTTTGGTAATGTTGCGTTTGATGAACCTGATATTTTGCCACCTTGTTCAATCCATCCAGATTTATATTTACGATACCATGTATAATTATTAGATGATGTTGGTGCTTGTGATTCGATTACATAATCTATCAAACCAGATGTTCTGGTGTCTAGTGTGGATATGTTTTCTGTATTTGTTGTCACAGATTGACGTAATGTTGATATATCCCCAAGATTTGTTATTTGTTGGGACAATATAGAAATTGCTGCGCTGACATCAACAATTTCATCATGTATTGCTGCAATTCGCGCCAACAATGTTGTTGTTGATTCTTTGTCTGCTATATCGGCATATTCTGAATACAATGAATCTATTTCGTCTTGTAAATCTTTGATGATTTCAACAGTATAATTCATGTCTTGATTCAATGTTGTTGGGTTTAATTTTTCAGTCGGCTGATAATCTACTATGCGTGTTAACGGCAAAGAACGTGCAATTGTTATGTTATCTAATACAGTTGGCGCAACATCAAAAACAACTTTGCCGCCAGTATATGGAATATCTGCATCTAATCCAGCTGATGTTCCAATGATAGTGTAACCAGTGGCTGTTTGATTGTTTTTTGTCACAATAATATTACTGTTTTCAAAATATGGGAAATTAAATGTAAATTCTGTCGTCGAACCATCCCCCATATAAGAGACTTTTTGCATTTTTACTCCTTTTTGTTATAACAAAAAAAGCCTGCGCAATTGCACAGGCAAAAAAACAGCCGATAAATGTCGGCCGCTTATGTTTAGCATTATATCATAAAATGACAAAAAAATCAATGTGTTAATAATTTTTCTGTATAAAATCGAAAATATTATATTATAATAACCGTGTTTAAATAGATTTTTTCGTATAAAAAGGAAAACAAATGATTAAATTTTTAGATTTACAGAAAATAAATAACCGTTTTCGTGAACAAATGGATGCGCGTATCAAAGATATTTTGGATGCAGGATGGTATTTATCTGGTAAATGGAACGATGAATTTTCAAAACATTTTGCGCAATTTTGTGGGACTAAACATGCAGTTGGTGTTGCAAACGGTTTGGACGCTATAAATTTAATCATTCGTGGTTATGGTTTTGGGGCAGGGGATGAAATAATTGTTCCTGCAAACACTTATATTGCGACAATATTGGCGATTTCTGAAAATGGATGTACGCCAGTATTGGTTGAACCTGATATAAATACTTATAATATTGATCCGGAAAAAATCGAAGAAAAAATTACACCAAAAACAAAGGCTATCATTGTTGTTCATTTATATGGTCAGGCTGTTCAAATGAAAAAAATTTGGGAATTGGCAAAAAAGTATAATTTGAAAGTCATCGAAGATTCTGCCCAGGCACATGGCGCGATGTATGACGGAAAACGCGTTGGAAATTTAGGTGATGCGTCCGCATTCAGTTTTTATCCTGGCAAAAATCTTGGTGCACTTGGGGATGCTGGCGGGGTCACAACAAATGACAGCGAATTATTTGAAAAAGTTCATGCGATTGCTAATTATGGTTCTGATTATAAATATCATCATATTTACAAAGGTGTAAATTCCAGATTAGACGAAATTCAAGCGGCCCTTTTGGATGTTAAGTTACCATATTTAGATGCTGATAATGCACGCAGACGTGAAATTG
>CAMVAB010000046.1 GCA_947165335.1 uncultured Pseudomonadota bacterium
CCAGCAGGAAATGCCGCTGTGATTTCGACAGAGCCACCTTCTAAATATTTAAACAAACGGGAAGCGTGTTCGCGTTCTTGTTCTGCTGTTTCTTCGAATATTTTTGCGATTGCTTCATATCCTTCCTTTTTAGCAGCAGATGCAAAGAAAGAATAACGGTTGCGTGCCTGAGATTCACCGGCAAACGCGATTAACAAATTTTTTTCTGTTTGTGTACCTTTCAATGATAACATTGTTTCTCCTTTTGATTGTTTCCACGTTAATTCTATCAAATTAGATTCATAAAATCAAAGCGTTTATTTCTTTCTCAATTTATTTCTGCATGCAATATGATGTATGATTTCTTTGTATTCATCATATAATTTTAATCCTAAAAATGCACGCGCTGCCTCTATTGTTTTACCATACCCCCACAATGCACCATTATCAGTTTTGTATTTTGCAACGATATAATCGTATGTATTACCTTTTGAAACGAATGGTCCGAAACAATTATACCCGACAACTTTCGCAGTCCAATATTCAAACAAAGTATTTTCTTTGCGCGGCAGTTTTTCAATCAAAACCATATCTTTGTCACGAATACGTTTGATTTTTTCATAATCAAAATCATTTTGTATATGCCATTGACCGTTAATCAAATCTACATCTTTGTCTTCTGCACCATCATCACCAAGTGTTATCAAACGACCATCTTCGGCAATTGCTTGTTTTTCACGTACATCATTGGCAAAATGCGCTATTTTAACAAGACGGGCTTCACCTTCACATCTGTCAGTTCCGTACAAATAATCAGACAAAGGGTTTAACGGGTGGTCTTTTTTTCGTTTTATTTTGGGTTTTGCATGTTTTTTACGAAATTCCTGTAAAGTTTTTTTCCAGGTTTGTTCTGTCATTTATTTCAACCTTTCTTTCGTATTCTGTTATTATTTTTCTGTCCCAAGCATTTGCTTTTCAATCACATCTATCATATCTTCGATGCCAATATGACCAGCCGCACTAATCGTTACGATTTCAGGCTTTTTCTTGCGCCCAAAAGATTTTTTGAATTCTGACAATCTTGTTTTTAATTCATCATCACTTAATGTATCTATTTTATTTATAACAACGATTTCAGGCTTATCTAACAAACCACCACCGTATGAATCCATTTCATGACGAATTGCTTTATAGCGCGCTGCCCAATCGGCTTCAGAACCGTCAATCACATGCAATATCAATTTAGTGCGTTCTGCGTGTCCAAGAAATCTGTCGCCCAGGCCGACACCCATGTGGGCACCCTCTATTAAACCAGGCAAGTCAACCATTACAAATTCACGATTGTGCGCATACATAACACCCAGTTGTGGATTCAACGTTGTAAAAGCATAATTTGCAATCTTTGGACGTGCAGCAGTTACAACAGAAAGTATAGTTGATTTACCAGCATTTGGGAAACCCACAAGTCCAATATCAGCAATCAGTTTAAGGCGCAATATAACTGTTCTTTCTTCACCCGGCAAACCGTCATTAGCCTGACGCGGCGCTCTGTTCGTTGGGCTTTTGAAATGTAAATTACCCCAACCGCCATTACCACCACGTGCAGCGCGATATTCCATGCCGTCAGTATTTAAATCTGCATATTCGATTTCTTCGTTTTCAGATAAAATTACTGTTCCAGTTGGCACCGGCAAATACAATGTTTCACCAGAATAGCCAGTACGCATTTTACCCATGCCATTTTGTCCGCGTTGCGCAACAAATTTTGTTTTGTATCTATAATCTATCAAAGTGTTAACATTCGGAACAGCGCGGAAAACTACGTCTCCGCCGCGTCCACCATCGCCACCGTTTGGACCGCCAAATTCGATGTATTTTTCGCGACGGAAAGATGCGGCACCGTTGCCACCATCGCCTGCTTTGATATAAATTTTTGCTTTATCAAGAAACTTCATTTTACAAACCTTTGGTTCCATTATAACTTAAAAACTTGCAATTTCCACTATGAATATTTATAATGTGTATTGCCATGTAAATGGTGATGATTCTGAATACGTTGCGGAATAATCGTTTTGGACTGGGGGGCGGTACCCCACAGCTCCACCAATTCTTTACGGGGCTGACATAGTTTCGACAGGCGAAGTAAAGGCAAATCGAGTGAATCCGGGTTGTTCCGTTAAAAACAAACTAAAAAATGAATGGCGATAGAATCGCTGCGAACGACAACGTTCGCCTTGCAATGGCTGCCTAATATGGCATTGAAATATGTCGGCAATTGTTGATATATTTCGTTTAGCTTTTGCGGGGTCGCCGGGTACCTGGCACCAGAAACCCGGCATTTGATATGATAATAAAGACATAAAAAAGGAAAAAAGATGTTTGGAAAAATCAAAAAAGTATTCTTTACAGGCGTTTTCGGCGTTTTGTATATTTCTTTTGTTGCACAATTTGTATTTGTTTTGACACAATTGACAGCTATCTTTGGCTATGAAGAAAAAGGTTGTTTGGCAGTCATGATCGGTTTGGCATTATTGGCTGTTGAATGGTTGGTTTTAATTGCTGCTCGTTATTTATCAAAAAGATCAAGCAACAACGCACAAAGCCACAACAATGGTTTCCGTCGTCACTAAAAAAACGACAAAAAAACTTTTAATCCCTGGGAATTTCCTGGGGATTTTTTTATAACTTGAAAAACATATAAAATGGGCTATATTATTTTTGCTATGAAAGAATATATTTTACCAGTTCGTGATTTGGTTGTACACCCGGGCCTGACGGTACCAGTGTATGTTGATAATCCGTTATCTGTTGCATGCATCGAAGCAGCAACAAACAATCATCAAAAAATCGTTTTATGTCCACAACATGTGTGGTCATACCCATCTACTGTGGATGATATATTTAACACCGGTACAATCGGTGAAATTGCCCAGGTTTTACACATGCCTGATGGTGCTATTCATGCAATAGTTCGCACAACAAGTGTTGTTAATTTATCTGATATTATTATTACGAACGGTATATTTTCAGGGGATACAACACCGATTGATATTATGGACGATTCTGAATTAGAACAAACGATTGCCCTGCGCGACAAGGTTGCAGACGCCATGCAAACTTTATCTGCTAACCACAAATTCAAAATGGAAAAATTGAACGCAATTATTCAAAATTACCCAATGCCTGCGTTCATTGATTCTGTGGTTCAAATGGCGAATATAGATACAGAAATCGCTGTTGATATCTTGAAAATGAAAACATGGCGTGAAAAGTTAATGGCTTTGCTTGAACAGGTTTTATTATCTATCGAAACAGATAAAATCGAAAATACTATAAATCGTCGTGTGCAAACCCAGATGGAAAACGGTCAAAGACAGGCGATTTTACAAGAAAAAATGCGCGCTATTCAAAAAGAAATGGGCGAAGATGACGATGAGGCAGACACAACATTGATGCGCAAAAGAATCGAAAAATCTGCTATGCCGGTGGACGCAAAAGAAAAAGCATTGTCCGAATTGAAACGTATGCGCGCTATGTCCCCTATGTCCCAAGAAGGCGGATTGTTAAAAACATATCTTGATGAATTATTGGCTATGCCATGGGATAAATCTGACAGCGCACCTATTGATTTACAAACTGCGCGTAATGTGTTGGACAGCGAACATTCCGGCATGAATTCGGTCAAAGAACGCATATTGGAACATATTGCTGTGATGAAAAAAACCGGCAAAAACCGTGGAAGCATTTTATGTTTTGTTGGTGCGCCTGGGGTTGGTAAAACTTCGCTTTGTAAATCTATTGCGAACGCATTATCACGCAAATATTGCAGAATATCACTCGGTGGGATTACTGACGAATCTCATTTCCGCGGACATCGTAAAACTTATATTGGTGCACAATGCGGACGTATTATGGACGCGTTAAAAAGATGCAAATCTAATAACCCTGTGATTGTTTTGGATGAAATAGATAAAATGGGACGCGATTGGCGTGGCGATCCTGAATCTGCATTACTCGAAATACTTGACCCAGAACAAAACAAATCTTTCCGTGATCATTATTTGGAGGTTGATTTTGATTTATCAAATGTATTATTTATCGCAACTTCTAATTCATTGAATATGTCATCTGCCTTGAAAGATCGTATGGAAATCATTGAAATCCCTGGGTACAGCGAAGATGAAAAAGTCCAAATTGCACGTGAACATTTAATAAAACGTGCCGCCGAAGACACCGGATGGGATGTTGATAATATAATATTATCTGATGACGCAATAAGACATATTATTCGCACCTATACATCCGAACAAGGTGTTCGTGAATTACAACGTGAAATCGCGTCATTGCTTCGTCGCAGTTTGTTGGAACACAACGGTGAAGACATCAAAACAGATTTCACAATAAATAAAATAGACGAATTATTATCAGTTCATCAAAACGCAAATATGGCAAACAAAATTGGATTCAGCGCACGTTTATAAAGGGCTTAATATGATATTGGTTATCAACACATCTTCAAACGGTATTGATTTATTGCTGGACGATAAACACTTGCATGTTGATGCGGAAAAACAAGCGCTTGCCTTGCCTGATGCTGTTAATAAAATCTTAGAACAAAACAACGCAAAAATGGCGGATTTATCAGCCGTTGGTGTTATTGTTGGCCCGGGCAGTTTTACCGGAATTCGTATGGGTATTGCCTATGCTAAAGGGTTGGCAATCGGTTTGAATATACCGGTTGTTCCTGTAAATATATTTGAATTATACATGTATGAAACCCCAGATGCTTTTGTTGCTATCGATTCTGGTCGTGGTGATTTCTTTGTTGCATCACACTTGCACGAACCATGTACTATGACTATTGATGAAGTTGAAACAGAACAAATGAAATGTCCATCGACTGTTGGTCATAAACCATACAATTTAATTTATGCGAAAAATATAGTGGAAGAAAAAATTAAAAACAACGCTGATGAGACTGTAATCCCAATGTATTTACGCCCAAGTTATGCCGAAAAATAAAAGGATTATAAATGAATATTTTTCGCAAAATAGCAATTTTACATCACATAAATAAAAATAAAGATAATGTTACATATGGTTATCGTTATGATATTGGTAATTCAGCTGGTTTACACAAAGTAGAAATAAGAAATCACGGCAAAGTTTCTATACAGATGAATAGAGATTATTGGGGCAACACGAGTTTTTATTTAGAATATAATCTTAAGTGCGCAGACATATATACAATACCGCCATGTCAGCAATCTTATTTTGACGAACTGTTTATTGGAAAAATGTATTCAAAAATGTTTAATAATTATGTTGCAAAAAAAGGTGTGCCAACCGACAGTATAAGACAAAAACAATATGTTTAATGCACTCGCAAATCTTCATCAAAAATGTTTCCCAAATCGTCCATGGTCAGCTGACGATTTTCGTGATTTGAAAAAGTCCGGATGCGAAATTATCATGTCTGAAAATGGCTTTATCGTGTATCGAATTGCAGTCGATGAAGCCGAAATAATTACCATTGGTGTGAACCCTGAATTCAGACGCGCCGGAATAGCGTCTGCGATGATTGGAATAATTGAAAAAACAATTAAAAATCAAGGGGTTAAAAAATTATTTTTAGAAGTTGCTTCAGATAATATTCCGGCCAAAAAATTATACGAAAATTGTGGTTTCAAAGCCATTGGTTTGCGTCCAAAATACTATGATGGAGTGGACGCGATTTTGATGTCCAAAGATTTATAAATTATCATTTACAAAATCTAAAATTCTTTTATCAAAAATTATATCACGAACACTTAAAGGTTTAACAATATGCATATCATTTGCATGTCTTGTTCGTGATAAAGCGACATAGGTTTGACCATGTGCAAATGCACCACGCGAAATATCAATTATAACTTTGTTTAATGTCTTACCTTGGGACTTATGAATCGTCATTGCATATCCCAACATTAATGGAAATTGTTTATATGCCCCTATTTCGTTTTCAACAATACGATCATTTTCATCACGAACATATTCTATTTTTGCCCACTTTTCAGGTTTAACAACAACTATATCGTTTTTATTATCGTCCAATAATTGAACTATGATTTCTTTTGCGCCTAAATGTTCAACTATGCCGACAGAACCATTATGCCATTTGTCGCCATTTTTAACGAACATGACGAGAGCCCCCTGTTTTAACTTTAAATCCATTGGCGCCGGCACATCATTTTCGTTAAAAGCCCCTGAAATCGTACCGTTATAGACAATTTCAGGTGCATCGATTTGATTTAGTTTATCAGTGTTAATACGTTCGGCAACCGCACGAAACGGTGTAATTATAACCGCATTCTTAAGGGTGTCTTCGTCTTCTATTTTACATTTATTGAAGAATTCTATTGCGCACATATCGTT
>CAMVAB010000047.1 GCA_947165335.1 uncultured Pseudomonadota bacterium
CCAGATGCCATACCACGACCAACGCGTTTAACGTCTTTGCGTGCACCAAAATTATCCATCAATGCATTTAATTTCATTTCTTTTTCCTCTTATTCCTATGACTATAAGTATAGTCTGTTTCGCACATAATTCAAGATTACGTACTCGGTTTATTTTTTATTTTGCTTCTTCTGCTGTTTCTAATTTTTTGCCATCACGACCAGCAATGATTTCTGCAACAGTTTTGCCACGACGTGCAGCAACTGTTTTTGGAGAATTCATTTTTTCAAAAGCCAAGAATGCAGCACGAATCATATTGTTTGGATTGTTTGAACCTTGTGATTTTACAACAACGTCTTGGACACCCAAACATTCAAATACTGCACGCAAAGCACCACCAGCAATGATACCAGTACCTGGAACAGCACTGCGAACCACCAATTTGCTTGCGCCATATTTTGCAGCGCTGTCATGGTGCAATGTACGACCTTCTTTCAAAGGAACACGAATCATTCTTGCTTTTGCTGCTTTTGTTGCTTTTTGAACAGCTGCTTGAACTTCCAAAGCTTTACCTTTGCCAAATCCAACCATACCTGCTTTGTCGCCAACAACAACCAGCGCAGAGAAAGACATATTACGTCCGCCTTTCACTGTTTTAGAAACGCGGTTGATAGAAACCAATTTATCTACCAAATTATCTGTCTGTAATTTTTTTTCATCAAAACGTGCCATTGTTTTACGCTCCATTTATTAAATTTTCATTCCGTTTGCGCGCATAGAATCGCCCAAAGCTTTTACACGACCATGATATAAATAACGACCACGATCAAAATAATAATTGTCTTTGATACCTGCTTTGGCCATACGTTCTGCAAAAATTTTGCCAACCATTTCAGCCCCAGCGATATTCCAACCTTTGCCTTTGAAATCTTTTTCTTTTGAAGATGCAGCACACAATGTATGACCTTTGACATCGTCAATAGCTTGGATTTCAATATGGCGATCCGAACGGAATACTGACAAACGGATTTTGCCAGGATTCTTTCTTTTCAACGCACCGCGATTTGCCAATGTACGTCTTTCATCAGAAGATAAATGTTTTAACATTTTGTTTTTCCTTATTTTACCAATCCCCGTAACAGCGGGAATTATTTATTATTTCTTTTTACCTTCTTTGCGACGGATGTATTCGTCTTTATAGAAGATACCTTTACCTTTATATGGGTCTGCTTTGCGGATTTTGTGAATCTTGTCTGCAAATTGTCCCAATAAATTTTTATCGATACCAGAAATTGTAAATTCTGTTGGTGTTTCACCCATAGTAACTGTCAAACCAGCTGGGATTTCCATGTTAACATCATGAGAAAAACCAACAACCAATGTAAATATGTTTCCTTTGACAGATGCTTTATAACCAACACCTTTCATATACATAGCTTTTGCAAAGCCTTCTGAAACACCTTTCACTGCTGATTTAATGTTACGAGTCATTGTTCCCCACATAGCACGCGAAGCTTTATCTTCGGCGTTCTTTGGTGTAACAACGACATGACCATCTTCAACTTTGATATCAATCAAACCTGCGTTTTTAGTATCTAATGATACTTTCAATTCGCCTTTTGGACCTTTAACAACTACAGCGCTATCTGTCAGTTCAACCGATACGCCATTTTTAATTTCTACTGGATATTTTCCTGCACGAGACATAACGATTTCCTTTGATTAGATAACTTTACATAAAACTTCACCGCCGACATTCATCAAGCGCGCTTTGTGATCTGTCATAACACCATTTGGTGTAGACACAATAGCAATACCTAAGCCGTTCAAAACACGTGGCATTTTTGCACAGCCAGAATATACACGACGTCCTGGTTTAGAAACTGTTGTGATTTCTTGGATTGCACCATTGCCGTTAACGTATTTCAATTCGACTACCAAATTGGTACGTTTTTCATCAATTTTTTCTTCACGAAAATCTGTAATAAAACCTTCGTCTTTCAAAACCGCCAATACTGCAGCACGTAATTTGCTGTTTGGAACGGTGACGAATTCTTTACCTGCATTTTGACCATTGCGGATGCGGGTAATCATATCTCCGATTGGATGTGATAGTGACATATTTTACTCCTTGTGTTGCAAGAATTTCTTCTTGCTCTTGGGCTGCATTGTCCACAGCTTGCATTTAATTATAAATTACCAACTGGATTTGCGTACACCTGGTAATTTGCCTTCTGATGCCATTGTGCGAACCTGTTGACGGCACAAACCGAACAAGCGGGAGAAACCGCGTGCACGTCCTGTGATAGAACAACGGTTATGTAAACGTGTTGGATTTGCGTTGCGTGGCAACTTTGCCAATTTTTTCATGGCATCCATACGTTCTTCTGGGGTTGCGTTAACGGACATCTTCGCTTTAATTGATTCACGCTTTTTTGCATATTGCGCAACCAATTTTTCACGTTTCTTTTGTTTATTTATCAACGCTAATTTAGCCATTTTTATTTCCTTACTTATTATTTCAAAACTAATGGCAAGCCGATTTTTGTCAGCAATGCACGAGCTTCTTCATCTGTTTTTGCTGTTGTAACAATAACGATATCCATACCACGAATAGCGTCAATTTTATCAACAGAAATTTCTGGGAATATCAAATGTTCTTTGATACCAAAAGCATAATTTCCACGACCATCAAATTTAGATTTTGACAAACCACGGAAGTCTTTAACACGTGGCAAAGCCACTGTAATTAATTTATCCAAGAAATCATACATTCTTTTGCCACGCAAAGTTACTTTTGTTCCAATTGCCTGACCTTCGCGTAAACGATAAGTAGCAATAGATTTCTTTGCATGTGTGATGATAGATTTTTGTGCTGCAATAGCTGTCAAATCAGCAGCTGCACTATCTAATTTCTTTTTATCAGATACCGCTTCACCAACACCCATATTCAAAACGATTTTGGTGAGTTTTGGAACTGCGAATATATTTTTGTACCCGAATTCTTTAACTAATTCAGGAACAACTTGTTTTTCATAAATTTCACGCAATCTGCTTTGCATTTTTGTTACCTTTTCGTTATCGATTCCGTAACAGCGGAATCATTTGGTTTAGATTTGTGTTCCAGATTTTTTTGAAACGCGAACTTTCTTGTCACCTTCCATTTTGTATCCAGCACGTGTTGCTTTTTTTGTTTTTGGATCTATCAATGCAACATTAGATACATGAATTGGTGCTTCGCGATCAACGATGTGACCTGGTTGTTCTTGTGTTGGTTTGATGTGCCATTTATGACGGTTAACACCTTCAACCACTACACGGGATTCTGTTGGACGCACTTGTAATACTTTACCTTTGACGCCTTTGTATTTTCCCGAAATGACTACGACTTCGTCGCCTTTCTTAATTTTCATTTTATTCACCTTTTTGTTGTCAAAAGTATTATATTACTTCTGGTGCCAAAGACACGATTTTTTGAACATCGTATTTACGACGAACTTCACGTGCGATTGGGCCAAAAATACGCGTTCCAATTGGTTCAAAATTGTTTTTGTTAATCAAAACAACTGCATTATCATCAAAACGGATGATAGAACCATCTGGACGTTTAACTGGGAACTTTGTTCTTACGATAATAGCGCGTTGAACAGTTCCTTTTTGAACTTTACCACGTGGAATGGCATCTTTAATAGCAACAACGATTTTGTCGCCAACTGTTGCATAACGACGATGAGAACCGCCTAAAACTTTGATACACATAGCTTTACGTGCACCAGAGTTATCTGCAACTGTCATAACTGTTTCATTTTGTATCATAACTTTTTTCCTTAAATCCTGCAAATGGGGCCATCCCCCACTGCTTTGTTACCGGGTTTCGACTGTCTCGAATTTTATGTTAATGTTTGTCCATCCAAGACCTCAAAAAACCCACCAATTTATTAGTCAACATTAACAGTTGTGTCTTTGCTGACCCCAACACGCCCCTTTACAACCCAAGATTTTGTCTTGGAAATAGGACGATGTTCTTCAATAGCAACGATTTCACCAACTTTATATTCGTTGTTTTCATCGTGTGCCTTGTATTTTTTATTCTGCTTAACGAATTTTCCATACAATGGATGACGGAAACGACGTTCTACTTCTACAACGACAGTTTTGTCATTCGCTGTACTTTTAACAATTCCTTGCAGTATACGTTTTGGCATAACTTTTGTCCTTATGTTTTTCCGGCTTTTGATTTTACACTAAAAAAACCAAAAGTCAAAGTTTTAGTTATTTCGCAGCATTCAACTTAGTTTTTACACGTGCAATTTCGCGGCGAGTTTTACGCAAAACATGTGTTTTTGGCAATTGACCCGCAGCCAGTTGAAAGCGTTGATTCATTTGTTCTTTTTTCAAATCAACCAATTTGCTCTGCAAAGCTTCCTTTGTCAAAGCTTCTTTTTCGGCTGTTTTTGCTGTTTTCTTTTCTGCCATATCTTCAAACCTTTTGCACTTGTATTATTAGTTTACTTTGCGTTCTACAATTTTTGTCTTAACTGGCAATTTTGCAGCAGCCAATGCAAATGCTTCATATGCGATTTCTGGTTTAACACCATCTAATTCGAACATGATGCGGCCTGGTTTAACGCGGCAAATCCAGTATTCAACAGCACCTTTACCTTTACCCATACGAACACCACCTGGTTTCGCTGTTACAGGAACATCTGGGAAAATACGAATCCATAATTTACCCATACGTTTCATGTGACGGGTGATAGCACGACGTGCTGCTTCTATCTGACGTGCAGTTACACGTTCAGGAGACATTGCTTTCAATCCAAACGACCCAAAAGCTAATTCACTTCCACCTTTGGCAGTTCCGTGAATACGACCTTTGTGCTGTTTGCGAAATTTTGTTTTATTTGGCATTAACATGATTAAAACCTTTGATTTTAATTATTATTTGCTTTTCTTTTCGCTGCTGCCGGCATATTCAGTCGGACGCGCCATTTCAGACGCCAGCTTTTCTTTGTTTACAACATCACCAGTGTAAATCCAAACTTTAACGCCGATAACACCGTATGTTGTTTTGGCCTGAATTGCCGCATAATCGATATCTGCACGTAATGTGTGCAAAGGAATACGGCCTTCACGGATTTGTTCACTGCGCGCAATTTCTGCACCATTTAAACGACCAGAACACATCACTTTGATACCCTGGGCGCCTGCTTTTTGAGCATTTTGAATAGCTTTTTTCATAGCGCGTTTGAACGAAACACGACCTTCGATTTGTTGTGCGATATTTTGCGCAACCAATTGCGCATTCAAATCTGGACGACGAACTTCATATATATTGACAACAACTTGATCGTTCTTGACCAATTTTTTGATATCGTTACGCAATGTTTCAATATCTGCACCATTTTTACCAATAATCATACCTGGACGTGATGTGTGGATAGTAACAACTACTTTCTTTGCAAAACGTTCAATAACGACTTTGGCTAATCCTGCTTTCTTTAATTTCTTTTCAACGAATTTACGAATTTTAACATCTTCTGCAAGCAATGCTGCATAATCTTTTTTACCAGCAATCCAGCGAGAATCTGTAATCTTGTTAATAAATTCGCGTAATGAAATTGGTGATACTTTCTGTCCCATTTTTTTCACTCCACTTTTATTTTGTTACTTTTTTTGTAGTTTTTTTCTTTTCAGGAGCCGCCCCACTTTCCAAAACGATTGTCAAATTAGAAAATGGTTTCAAAATTGGACGAGCACTTCCACGAGGTCCTGCCATAATACGTTTCATTGTCAACGCTTTGCCACACCAAATTTCTTTGATGAACAATGTATCGACAGACAAGTTTTTATTGTGTTCTGCATTTGCAACAGCAGACAACAATGTTTTCAAAACTTCGTCAGAAACGCGTTTCTTAGAAAACTTTAAAACGTCAACGGCACGGTCAACTGGCAAGCCGCGAACCATATCACAAACCAGATTTAATTTCTGGTGGCTGATGCGAATCATTTTATTGAACGCACGAACCTGATTGTCTTTTATTCCATATCTTGTCATA
>CAMVAB010000048.1 GCA_947165335.1 uncultured Pseudomonadota bacterium
TAAACTCCTTTGGTTCGTTGTTCTATATGCCGTAGATTTCGTTTTATTCAAGTAAATTAACGATATTTTGTGGCTAAAGGCCTTGAAAACATTGACATTTTTACCTAAATAATAGATATCAAAAATAAAACTAAAGAGGTTAATATGGCTGAGTATAAAAAAATGACCGATTGTGATGCAATAGATCCAAAGTCTCCATGGAAAAACGATAAATTAAAACGACAAAAAGTTGCAGAGGATTTTACGGCAATTTTAGAAGGTATAAATAATCAACCGTTTGTAATTTCAATTGATTCTGCATATGGTACTGGAAAGACGTTTTTTATAAAACGTTGGGTTGAAGATCTGAAAAACGCGGGAATAACGACATGTTATTATAATGCTTGGAATACAGATTATCAAACAGATCCGCTAGTACCATTTGTAAATTCCATAATAAAACAGTTCCCTAAAGATATCAGCGATAAACTGCAGGAAAATTTTGAAAATTTGATAGGTGTCTTAAAAACTGCGGGGAATTTTGCAATAAAATGTTTTACTGGACAAGATAAAGCGATAGATGAAGCTGCGGGATTAGCACAGCAAGCTTTTGAATATTTTCAACAAACAGGTAGAGATTTTATTAAAAACAATGACCAAACTATTGGTATTATTGAGGCTTTCAAAGCAAAACTAGCTGATGAAGCACAGAAAAGAAAAATAGTAATTTGTGTGGACGAATTGGAACGCTGCAGACCAACTTATGCAGTGGGATTATTGGAAATAATAAAGCATTTGTTCAATGTGCCTAATGTAATTTTTATTTTATCAACGGATAGACAGCAGTTAAAGCACACAATTGCAAAATTGTACGGTGTGAATATGGATAGTGATGGTTATTTGCGCAGATTTGTTGATTTAGAATTGCATTTACCGTTACCAGATAGGGATGCGTTTTGCTCATATTTACAATCTTCGTATGCTATACAGAACGAAAACCTAGGCATGGATCATGTTGAGGGTTGGAATTATTTTAAGAACAATTTTGCCTTATGGGCAGATATATATCAATTATCATTGCGCGAGATGGAACAAATTTGGATTGAGGTATCATATTTGGCAAATATTATTCCTGAAAATAATTTAAAGTTAATGCCTGTATTAGCATGGCTTTTAATTGTAAAATCAAAAGATACGGATCTATTTTATAAATTCAAAAATTGTGACCTTCTGTCTATAAAAAAATATCTGCAAACAAAAGTACCAATGGATATCCAAAGAAACAATACGTATTATGCAGACTTTATCATTCTTTTAGAAATGTGTACAACGCCTCCAGAAATTTTAAATAATTTAAGTAAAGCTCCTGATAGTGAAAACAATATGTTAGCAAATCGCTGGACAAATATGAAATTTACATATCATTTATTTGATAATAAACCATTATGTGAATACATGTGCAACATATTGTCTTATGTTTCACCAATTCCAGTCGCTAAACCCTAGCATAGTGTAATACTATTCACAATTATGTGCATCATACCCCAACAAACACAATTCCGAACCATTTGCGTAAAAGGTTGAGGTGGGCTTGGTATGTTGTTGCGCTGGCTTGTTCTCGCTTAAATTCAGTGATTTCTTCGGCCGACAGCCCAAGTTCTCTGATAAGTCGATTAGCTAGTCCCATAAGGTAAAAGACGTTCCCCTGGGGGCTTTTTAGGTCAATAATGATGCCGGTTGGATACTTTGCGTTGGGTATATTCGGTATTTCGTTGCGCTGGGTGGCTTTAAGGCGGGCAACCATTTGAACAAACTTGTTTTGGATACGGCGTAGCAACCATGCCTGGCGACAGGTCAATTTGCCACCGTTTGTTCTGCGAATTGCGGCCTGTAGTTCGCGTAAAGACCGACAGGCGGCGAAGTATAGCATCACAAAATCTGTGCGATGGTTGGGCAAAATATCGTCAAAATGCGTATATTTCATAGACAATCCTTTTTAAGGTTGTCGTATTTGTCCGTATTTATTGCCACTTGTCCAGTTATTTGTTCAATAATAAATTTCTAATTTTATTGCTTTTTCTTGATTTTTACGGATTATGCGGTATTGTTTATGTATGAAAAATAATAATCCAAAAGTTATTCTTGAACGTTTTGAAAAGGAACTGAACGATAATACAAAGTGGACACGTGCAAACGTTGAATACCAAATTTGCGTAGCTATCATCTTTGCTTTACGTATGAATAAGAATGATGAAATATGGCAACATATGCTGGCATCGTGGCCGGCAGATTGTTCCGTGCGATATGAATGGTTTGAATCTATTATCGCGAACATCAAATTGAAACCCAATATCAATGTCCCAAATAAGGAATACGATAATTTATATAATGTTTTGGTACACTGGTTGGATTCTGTAGATAGTGTCACGGATCGAAAATTGTTGATATTGCATTCATGCGATTTATCAATGAATAAAATCGGGAAAATGACTGGGTTGTTACGTCAGACCGCCAGTCGTCGTCACACCAATGCACTGGATGCGCTGGTTTGGAAATTAAATCACACCGAAAACTAAACTTGCAACTTATATCATTATTTGTCGCATATTTTTACACCCCAAAATACAACTAAAACGAACAAGAATCATGTTTTGTCGCAAAAGCGTGCATTGCACGCTGTTATTTTTTATGCATATTTTTGTATATAGACATATCAGAACCCGAACCAAAAGGACAAACCATGACAACAATATTATCCAAAGACGAATATATGACCGAACGTGCGCTGGCTGAAATGTGGGGATTGAAACGCAATACTTTACAGAAATGGCGCAGCGCCGGTGTTGGACCAAAATTTCTGAAACGTGTCGGACGCATCGTATATCGCAAACAAGATATAGCCGAATTCGAACAAAACAATATATTCCAACGTACTACAAGCGACAAACGATAGGAAACTGTTATGAAACGGCTGGCCAATCCAAAATGGGCACTTTTATTGGAAAATATATCACGCGAAGAACGCGGTGATATATTCATGGCAGTTTTGAAGTATCCGGATGCGGAATGTTCAAGTGCTGTGTGGCCATTTATAAAAGCCGAATTAGATGAAGACGATATTAAATACAAAGCCAAATGTGAACGACTGGCCACAAACAGATTGGCACGTTGGAGTGAACAGAATTCATCAGATATCAAACAGACTTTATCAGATATCGGACAGAAATCAGACGCAATAGCAAATAGCAAGACCAACAATACAAATACAATAGAACAAAGCAAGGCAATACAAAGTCGTGCGAATGATATGCTTCAAAAATTAGCGGGCTCTTTCAATGCATCGCGCGAGCCTAAATATCATATAGATAATGAATTTTCGCTATCCAAAATCATTCAACGGAACCCAAACTTGTTTCCAATATTCGATGAATTTACACCAGAACAACTGGGAAAAGGACAAATGTCATTGATACGCAAGTGTATGGGACAAGATAAAACAATGGCGCAAATCATAGGATGGATAAAGCATGAAGGAAAATTCACATAAGTAAAAGGTACTGTGACGACCTTTCGTACTGAGGGTAACGGCGAGCGCGGCATTTGCCTAGCGACAGAAACAAAAAAACGGTAAACGGTGAACATAAACCAAAAGGAGCAACAATGTTATTATCAAGAAGAGAATATGCTGTACATCGCGGTGTTACGGTAGCCGCGGTTCAAAAGGCTGTTGAAACGGGGCGAATAAGCCTAATAGATGGAAAAATAGATCCTGAAAAAGCAGATAAAGAATGGGCAGAAAATACTAACCCCGCCTATAACACTCCCCATACATCTGACAGTTCTTCAAACCCTTATCAAAAAAGCAAAATAATGAAGACAACATATGATGCAATGCTGAAGAAACTGGAATATGAAGAACGTGCAGGAAAGCTAATTCCCAGAGCACAAGTAGAATCTGATGCCTTTGCAGCAGCTAGAACTGCAAGGGATCATTTACTGATGATTCCGAAGCGTGTTGCGCCACGAATTATCGGTCAAAACAGTATTTCCGAGATCGAATATATTTTGGCCAAGGAAATAACTGATTCATTAACAAGTCTATGCAACATATTAAAAGGTAACAACAAAGGAGAATAAAATGACACAAAACACAATGGTACAAACCCCAGAAAACGGATTAAAAACAGATTGGAACAAAACTGCAGAGTTTTTTAGAAAAAAATGGGATTCCGTATGCGAATCCATTGCACCTGAAATAATAGGAAAATCCGAAGATGAAATGCGTGCAATCTTGAAAAAAGCAACAACAGATTTTTGGAACATGGGCATGGAATATTTTATACGCGAACATAGCAAAACCCTGCGAAAAGAACTGAAAATCTAATAGCGTTATTCACTGGACTTGTACGCTTTTATTAGCAATGTTGTGTGTAATAAAGGGTGTTAAAATGCGGGCACTTAAATGTCAAAAGTTGGTTTTAACAACAGGATTCCTGAATAAGTTGAAATCTGACATTGATTTGCAGATAACAGATGCGGCCATACCAGGGCTACAATGCCGGTATTCGGCCGCAACTGACCGCAAAGTGTTCTATTTGGGCTATCGTGTTCGTGGTTCATATCAACAAAAGCATATGAAACTGGGGTCATTGGCAGAGTTTAGTTTGAACGAAATTCGTGCTCGTGCGATAAAGACAAAACAAGACATCGCCAATGGACTGGACCCACAAGCAGAACAACGTATGCGCATAAAGCAAAATGAAATGCTTGAGGCACGACGTAAACAAGTCCAGGAATTAACCCCAATATTTATGGAAAAACATTGCCGCGAAAACAATCGGGCGAATACTTATCGCACAAACGAAGCATTGATGCGTTTGTATATAATCCCATATCTTGGCGATAAATACATTGCAGATATTGATTTGTGCACGATCCAAGACATGTACGACAAAATCAAAAACACAAAAACCGTTGCGGTTGCACTGCATGTTATGCGGTTATTGTCTACTTTTCTGAATTGGTGCGAAAAATACAATTACCGCGCAATAAATTCAAATCCGTGTCATTTGGTCCAGAAAGCAAAATCCCCAAAAATGAACCATACGCTTTTGGATATCAATGGCTATAAACGGTTGTTTGATGCGCTGGACGAAGCTTATTGCGCTGGAAAATATGCACCACAGGCGATTCTGGCAATCAAAACACTCGCACTGACAGGATGCCGGTGCAGTGAAATAACAGACCTGGAACGGGACGAGTTAGACCTGGAAAACGGGTACCTGCATTTGAACAAACGCAAAACAGATGCGTTTAATGTGCCACTGGGCGATCCAGCAATAGAAGTTATAAAACAGGCTCTAAGCATTTGTAAAAGCAAACGGTATGTATTTCATTCGCCAATCGACCATACGCGTCCATTGACAGATTTGCGTAAAGCTTTCTGGTGGGCATTGGATCGGGCCGAATTACCACGGATGCGCATACACGACTTGCGTCATTCCTTTGCAACACTGGCAACCAGCATGGGCGAAGATATACGAATATTAAAAGATGTGTTGGGACACACCAAAATTACCACGACAGAAATCTATGCGCATGCGTCAAGTAATGCCGCACGTCGCACCGCAAACAATGTCGCAAGCATGATAACAGGATAATTGGGTGAATCAATCCTGGGGCTTGTCACAAAATTAAAACCGGCATGATGCCGGTTTAAATTTTGGCGTGCCCAGCAGGATTCGAACCTGCAACCTATTGCTTAGAAGGCAATTGCTCTATCCAGTTGAGCCATGGGCACTTAACTGTTTTATGGAATTTGACGCATCACGCGACCAATTCCTGTGTAACATTCTATGTAGCAAATATGTAACATTTTACATCCATTTGCATACATTTCAATCAATCTGTATCCAGTTTTATACAGAACTGATTTTTGCGCACATCCGCACAAATCCGGCGTTTATGCATTCAGATCCAAATCTATCCATAAAAATTACGGATGATTAGAAATCTGTTGCTCTATCCAATTGAGCCATGGGCGCTTGTCGCAAATGTT
>CAMVAB010000049.1 GCA_947165335.1 uncultured Pseudomonadota bacterium
ATGTCGCGTTGGGTTCAATCTTATCGTGATTTACCATTAAAATTAAATCAGTGGGTAAACGTTATGCGTTGGGAAATGCGCCCAAGATTATTCTTACGTACTGCAGAATTCAATTGGCAGGAAGGCCATAACGTATTTGCTACACACGAAGAAGCAAATGCAGATGCACGTAAAATGCACAAAATGTATGCCGATTATATGGCAGAAGTTTTGGCTATACCTGTTATCATGGGTGAAAAAACGGAGGAAGAAAGATTTGCTGGTGCAGATCACACATACACTGTTGAACAAATCATGCAAGACGGTAAAGCATTACAGGCAGGAACATCTCATGACCTGGGACAACATTTTGCAAAATCTTTTGGTATTCAATATCTTGGTACAGACGGTAAATTAACACATGCATGGACAAATTCTTGGGGAACTTCTACACGTATGATGGGTGGTTTGTTTATGACACATTCTGACGATGATGGTTTGGTATTACCTCCTGCTGTTGCACCATATCAAATTGTTATTATTCCAATTACACGTGAAGAAAACGAAAAAGAATTAAATGCATATGCAAATGAGTTTGGTGAACAATTACGCAGTTTGGGTATTCGTGTATTGGTTGATGATACTGATGCGCGTGCCCCTGATAAAATGTGGAAATGGATTAAACGTGGCGTTCCTTTACGTGTTGAAATTGGTGCACGCGAAATGGAAGAAAAAACTTTGACTATCACACGTCGTGATTTGGGCAAAGCTTCTAAAACAACTTTATCTGTTGATGAATTTGTATCAAAAGTGAAACCTTTGTTAGATACAATTCAACATGATATGTTGGTCGCTGCAGAAAAACGTAATGCGACAATGATCAACGATGTTAAAGATTTAAAAGAATTAGAATCAGCACTTGAATCAGGCAAGATTGGCTTCTTCCGCATCAAATATGATTTAACAACAAATGAAGAATTTGATGGTCTTATTGAAAAATACAAAATCAGCAGACGTTGTCTTGACGACAAAGATCCGTCGTTTGTATTCGTTGCAAAATCTTATTAAAAAAACCGCCGTTATGGCGGTTTTTATTTTTTACATGCAATAAAAATATTTTCTGTTAATGTTTCTTCTGATGCACTGCGCGAATTTAGTATAATCGTATTTTTTGCCCCAATTATAAAACCAACAGCATACCAATCATTACTCAACACAGTTAAAGATTTCAAAATTGCGTTTCCTGTATTTATATTATCAACAACAATTATATCGGCTAATTCACCATCTATATGTTTTTCACTACGCACATTTGAATCCAGCGCGACATCAAGTTGTTCGATTCTTAATGTGTTATTTGGAAAATCGTTTCTGTGTGATGCATACCAAGAATGTAACAAAGGCGCTATTTTTGTATTTGTATCACCGCCGGCTGAAATTAATGATATAAACGGTGCACGATTATTATTTAACTTGTCAGAAAATAATGTTACAGCATTTTGCACAATATGCGTTAATTGATTTTCATCCGGTGTTGGTACACATGCCGCATCAGTTAAAATAAAAGGCGCATGGTTCCCAGATTTATTAAACAAAATAAAACAATGTGTTAAATAAAATTTTTCACCATTTGTTAATTTTTTATTAATCGCTATAACATGACGCAGAAAATCATCAGAATGAATATCACATTTCATTAAAATAAAATCATCTGTATTTGGTAATTCACCACTATCAGATGCGTATTCAAACCCTTTGATATTTGAACAACCATGCATAGCATTTTCAATTGCATTTTTGTATTTATCACTTACATTTCCAAAACACAAAATGTTAGTCATCAAATAATTCCTTTTAGCGTTTTAGGAATACTAGCAAAATATAAATATTTTTATCAAACACTTTTTATGATATAATTACAAATTATAAACAGGAGAAAAAATGAAAATAGCAATCATAGGTGTTGGTTCGGTTGGTTCAGCAGTTGCAACTGCCGTTCAAAAAACAGGTCTTGCAAACGAAATTGTTTTATTCGATCGCGATGGCATTCGCGCACGTGCAGCCGCCGAAGATTTGGGCCATGCATCTGCTTTTTCATACGACATAAAAATAAGCGCCGTCAGCAGTTATCGTGCCATACGCGGATCTGAAATTGTTATTATCGCAGCTGGTGCAAATCAAAAGGTTGGCGAAACACGTACTGATTTATTACACAAAAATGCAGCTGTGATTGCTGACATTATTCCACGCGTCATGGAAAATGTTGATTCAAAAAATGTAAAAATTATTATTGTCACAAATCCGTTGGATGTAATGGTTATGTTGGCACAAAAATTATCAAGATTGCCTGCATCACGCGTTATTGGAACAGGAACTATGCTTGATTCTGCGCGTTTAAAAATAATATTGTCGCGCCAATTAAATGTATCAACACGTTCTATAAATTCTTATGTACTTGGTGAACATGGTGATTCATCTGTTGTGAATTGGTCATCCATATCAGTTGGTGGAATCGCATTAGATGATTTTTGTAAACAAGCAAAAATATCTCTGCCACAAACAACACGCAAAACTATCGAACATCGTGTCCATAATGCAGCATACGAAATTATAAAGGGACGCGGCGCAACATGGGATGGAATCGGCGCGGCTGTTGCAGATTTGTTGTATGCGATTATCCACGATGAAAAAAGAATATTAACAACATCTGTGGTTGATGGTGTTGGTAAAAATGCTGTCGCAATGTCCATGCCTCGCATTGTTGGTAATAAAGGCGTTTTAATGAATTTGCACACAAAAATGAGTACCGATGAATCGAACGCATTGCGTAAAAGCGCAAAAATAATTCGCAAAAATTTTGATTTGATTTAAAAGAAATCAATCTTATAGCACAATAAAAATCCCGTGTTATATTGAAAACCATAGCACGGGATTTTTTTATGAACAGAAACGAATTATCTTTTGAAACAGATGATACCGGATGCAGAATCTACGCAATTTTTCATGGTCATAAAATAGGAAATATATTTTTCGTAAAAATCAATAACGATAAAATTATGATTTCCGAAGCAGAAATAGAACCAGAATATAAAAACACAGAAATAGAATTATACCTTGTTCAAGAGATAATAAAAATAGCCCGCGAAAACAATCGTAAAATAATTTCTATATGCCCATATATTTCGAACATATTTGCACAACACCCTGAATTTGACGATGTTCGATTATTAAACAAGGGACGATAAAAAAAGCACCGCCACAGTAAAAACTGTGGCGGGACTCCCTTCCTTCCGATTATACGGAAACTTGTTATGCTGCCTTGCGATCTGCAATTTTGCCTTCATCAACTTCGCCTGCATCCATGATTTTCTTTGCTTCTGCGAAAACCATTTCTTTTACACGCAAAGCCAAACTTGGAGTTTCCAAAGTTTCGGCGGCAACATCAAAATTGTCTGTTCTGATTTGCAATGAAACATAAGCACCAATCAACGCAGCGCGAGACAAATCTTCAATTGAACGCGGCGCATTGTTTTTACCAATGTGCAATTCATCGCTCAAAGAAACGATTTGACGATCAGCATTAACCCACACAGTTGTGGTCAGCACTTTATTCAGGGCAATCATTATTTCTTTGATATTTTTTGGCATGCGGTTATCCCCCCTTTCGTATTGTTTTGTAAGAAAAAAATAAAATTTTTTGTATTTACTTGTGTATTTACAATTTTTTTATTTTACTTTTTTCTGTTTTTTAATTTTTTCCAGATTTCCGGTTTTTTCCAGATTTCTGGTGCTTTCAACCAACTTTCCCCTTGTCTATACAAACATCTTAGAACAAAAACGAATCGAAGGTCAAGCATAAAATTTATTTATTTTCATTTTATTTTAAAAAAGCCTATTTATAGCCAAAAAACCATAAAAAACCATAATTTAATTACTATTTGTCATTGACAACCATAAAATCGTTTGCTAAATTGCCAATTGAAGAACCTAAAGCAACTAAAAAAAATAGGCAAACAAAATGGGTCTGTTTCTTTCATGTTATGAAAATCGTTTGGATACCAAGGGACGTGTTTCAGTGCCGGCTGCTTTTCGTTCTTCTTTGAACAATGAAAGTTTTGCAGGTGTTATACTATTCCGTTCTTTCACTCATAATTGTATAGAAGGCTTATCCATGTCCCGCATGGAAAAAATGGCGGGCGCGACCGATCAAATGGATATGTTTGATGACAAATTGGATGATTTAAGTGCACTTGTTTTTGCAGATGCGCGTCCATTACCTTTTGATGTTACCGGACGCATTGTAATTCCATCTGATTTATTAAAACACGCAAACATCACTGATACTGCACTTTTCGTGGGTCGTGGCAACAGTTTTCAAATATGGAACCCGTCTGATTTTGAACATGTTCAACAAAGCTCATTAAATAACCTTAAAAAAATTCGTCCAACATTAAAAATTCAGCAATAAATTCGCTTTTTATTCTTGTAAAAAATCTGCCTTTGTGATAAAATTATCAAATAAGGAAGGATTCTACAGATGAAAAGATTTATTACAGTTTTAAGCAGTTTGCTGGTTTTGCCTGCTTTTGCAGAGGTTGCACCGGTCTATTATGACGATGTTATCGAATACAGCGATGACATGATCGAAGATGAAGAATTTGTTGTAGATGAAGCACAACCTGCGGTTCAACAGAAAAACGTTACACAACGTAATACCATTAACCGTTCGACATCTGCATCACGTGCAATATCATCTGCAACACAATCTGCAAACAGCCGTGTTAATACATCTTCTCGCGCTGTTGCTTCGTCTCCACGTTCTACAACTGGGACAAGCCGTGGCACCGTATCACGTACTGCAAAAACAAACACTGTAATATCCAAGTCACCAACATCTGCATCACGCGCATCTGTTACGGCTCGTAACGCACAAAACGCAAAACCTGTAACTGCACGTGTTGGGACATCTGATAATTCTGTAATGCCTGCAAACAGATATTCAACATCTGGAACGAACACAACTTTGACAGATTCTGGCAATGCTTTATACATTCCAAATTCTGCACGTGTTAGTGTATCACGTCGTACGGCGAATCGCGCGTCAACATTGCCTGTTACTGATACAGCGCCTGTTATAACCCAGGAAGACATTACATCAACAACAAACACATTAACAGCGTTGGCAGAATTGACCGATTATTGCAAGGCGCAATATGCCGCATGTATGGATAATTATTGTAATGTTTTAGACGACAACGAAGGCAGATGTTCTTGTTCCAAGAATTTGAAAAACTATGCAAAAATAGAAGAAGCATTGGCAACAGCAACTACAAATTTTCAAGAAGTTGTTCAAAAAATCAAATATATTGGTTTGACAAGCACACAAATCCAAGCACTGTTTGCAGAAACAGAAGCGGAAATTTCTATGAAATCCAACACCGACACTTCTCGTCTTAAAAACAGTTTGGATGCAATCAAGAAAAAGATAGTCGATGTTTCGACGCCAACTTCTACTGCATATGATGGAACAAATGGTATTTCTTTGGATGTAACCGGATTATTGAATGCCGATTTTACTGCTGGATTTGATTTAAATTCGTTTTTGAATATCTCGTCGGCATCAAATACATCTACTGTTTCAAATCAACGTGGCGAACAATTGTTTAAGACAGCAACAAATCGTTGTAAAACGGCTGTGTTAAATTCTTGTGTGGCCCAGGGTATCGATGCCAATGTTATAACAAATTCTTATGATTTGGAAATTGATAAACAATGTATGGCATACGAACGCAGTTTGAACGAAGCAAACAACGAAATGCGTAATAATGTCGCAAACGCCACAAATATTTTGCAACAGGCACGTTTGTTGTTAACACAAAACAAGAATTCTTATGATTTGCGTGGATGTGTCGCTGCAATCGACGCATGTATGCAGGACGAATATGTTTGTGGCGATGATTACGAATTATGCCTTGATCCAACAGGTAAATATTTGGCAAACGGCGAAATTGTAAAAGGTGGCACACCTGG
>CAMVAB010000050.1 GCA_947165335.1 uncultured Pseudomonadota bacterium
GGTGGCCAACCTGGAACTTCCATTCCAAGAGATAATCCCATAGCTTCCAATTGAGCTTTGATTTCGTTCAAAGATTTACGGCCAAAGTTTGGTGTTTTCAACATATCATTTTCGGTCTTTTGAACTAATTCGCCCAACCAGTTAATTTTGTCGTTTTTCAAACAATTTGTTGCACGAACAGACAATTCCAATTCGTCAACATGTTTCAACAATTTTGGATCGAAAGGTAAAACATCTTTCGCTTTTTCTTCATCGCTTGCAGCATTCGATTGTGTTGGATCTTCAAAGTTAATAAACACATTCAATTGATCTGTCAAAATACGCGCAGCATATGCAATAGCATCTTCTGGGGTCAATGAACCATTTGTTTTAACAGTCAATTCCAATTTGTCATAATCTGTGCTTTGACCAACACGAGTTTGAGAAACAGCAGATGCTACATTCAAAATTGGAGAATATATAGAATCTACAGGAATTGTTCCCAATGGTAAATCTGTTGCATTAACAGATGCAGGAACATAACCACGACCAGATCCCAATGTTATTTCCATGTCAAATGTTGCGCCGGCATCCAAAGTGCAAATTTCAGCATCTTTGTTCATGACTTCGACACTGCCGCTTGTTTCGATCATACCAGCTGTAACGACTGCTGGACCTTTGACTTTAAGGGTTGCTTTGTGTTGACCTTCTGTCAAAGCTTTGAAATAAACACCTTTCAAATTCAAAAGAATGTCTGTGATATCTTCACGAACCCCAGCCAAACTGCTGAATTCATGTTGAACACCATCAATTTTAACATATATTGGTGCACAACCCTGCAAAGACGACAACAAAACACGACGCAATGCAGTCCCAAGTGTTAAACCAAAACCTTTTTCCAAAGGTTCCGCAATTAAAGTTGCAATATTAGGATTTTTTTCGTCGACTTTGATAGTTAATTTTTTTGGCTTGATCAAAGTCATCCAGTTTTTTTCAATCATTTTTTACTCCATCAGGCTTAGTTTATTATTTTCACCAGATTTACGCGTTTTTCCAACGTGCCGAAAGATTTTATAACAAAAAAAAACGAAAGTCAATTTTATTATTGTGATTATTGCTTGATTACAGATCTGTCTATTTTACCTTCGTTAATATTATCAGGCCATGGTTCACAAATCGGCAGAATGAAAGTTTTTCCACCACCATGCAACAAATGCATTCCATCAGATTGTGATGATAAATCATATAACGTGTTATGACACAAGTTTGTTTTTTTGATTACACATGCCAATGGTGACGTGCATTTCGTATTGTCATTACTGCAATATTTATTGTGTTTCGGAACTATTGTCGGATCGTCTGGATCTTTTTCAGGATAGTTGTTTACATCAGTGGTGTAATTTCCGGCACAGGCTATACATTGTGATGCCCCCGCTAGTGAATATGTGTTTATCGGACATTTATTAACCCCAAATTTGTCATTAAAACCACCATCACACATTTGAACTTTGCCATTGGCATCTAATGGACAACTATACCCAGCAGAACATTTATGACATATGGTTTTTCCATCCCCAATGGTTGTACAATGACCCGCACCACATTTATAACATTTTTCAATTCCCCCCGAACCACCATCACTACTTGGTTTATCATCGGGACACTTCGGACATGACCCTATACCATTTTTATCTACAAAAACATAATAATTTATTGGGGCACTGTTTTGCTCTGCTGTTGCATCTGCAACATATTTTTCACCGTTATAATTATATATAATTGTACAACCAGTGTCTGTTGTTACTTTCACACTACAACTTTTGATACCATTATTGTTTACGCTATTATCATCATTCATATTAGCAAAATATGACCAGCTTAAATCAGTGTTAAAATCTGGACATTTTTTACATTCGTTTCCATCTATGTATTGGTTTGCTTTTTTACATGCGACACAATTTCTTTCGTCCGCGGAATAATATGTATCTGGTGTTTTATCTTTACAAAGGCCACAAAATACTCCTTCGTTTACTTTTACAGGGAAAGAACCTGACGCACACCGAGTGCATTCAGCGCTTCCTTCACTGCTAGTCTCATATGCTGGACATTGAATACAAAATGCTGCACCAGAATTACCTCTTCCGGCACATGTTTTATTATTTTTTGATGAACACTTCCCGCTTGGGCAGTTTGTCTGGTTTATAGCACCACTTGTGACACATTTGCCATTACCATTACTCGCACATTTCCCAGGATCTGCCGATGTACACGTAGCCGAACCTTTTCGATCAGCATATGTTCCTGCTGGACACGACACACACTTGCTACCGCCGCCGTTTGGTGCATCACATTCATAAACTCTTATCTTTTGTCCGTTGTCGTCTAGTACATCTTCCCCATTGTCTGTTAAATACCAATGTGCGTCATTTTTTGAAGGACAAGTACCTTCAGAGCATCGTCTTTTACCAATTGTCTCTATAAGGATTCCATTGACAGATGCTTCATCACACCATGGTACATTGGGATAATCGTCCGGTCTTTTACATGCATACCCTACGGGACATTTCATAAAAGGATTAGAACTTAGACATTTATGACAGTCCATATAGTATCCATATAAGTTTTCAGTCCAACGGTGCTTCCAGTCATCACAGAAAGTAGCATATACCGCATTAGACGATGATACTGCACTCACAACGCATAAAAAATTTAATACAAAGTGATTTTTTATAAATCTCATACTTTATGAATATCCCCGTTTCCTTAATAACTTTTCAAAATCATAGCAACTTTCATTTTTTTCTGCAATCATTATTTGTTATTTTTTTATCACTTTTACACCACAATGTCATTCCGAACGAAGCGTGGAGAAATCCATTAACAAAATTGGTTCTGGGAATACAGTGTGTAAATGGATGCTCACGCTCGTTACACTCGCTCAGCATGACACAGAAGTTTTGATAAGTTATGGTTCCAAAATTTATTTGTTTTCTGGAATCGTTGTTCATCACACATCCAATGTCATCCTGAGACCGCGCAAGCGGTCGTGAGGATCCACAAAAAAACAACCCGCACTACATGGCGGGTTGTACTTTCGGGAAGGGAACCCGAAACTTTTTAATTCACCCCCAAGGGGAAGAAACAAAAAAACACTGCCGATTCGGCAGTGTAATTTTCTGTTCGCAAATGCGATTAAACACGACGAACTTTCTTTGGACGGCACCCGTTGTGTGGAATACGTGTCGTATCAGTAATAGATTGTACAACCAATCCTGCATTTGCCAAACCACGTACTGCTGATTCACGACCCTGGCCAATACCACGCATCAAAACATCAACTGTTTTCATGCCCATTTCAGCAACTTTTTTACCCACAGCATCAGCAACAACAGTTGCAGCATATGGTGTTGATTTTTTTGCGCCTTTGAAATTATTTGCGCCTGCGGTTGCCCATGTTAATACGGCACCCGATTGGTCTGTGATTGTTATACGTGTATTATTGTTTGTTGCGACCACATGTGCAATACCATGTGATACTTTTTTAACAACTTTCTTTTTTGATTTTGTAATTGCCATTTATGTTTCCTTTTATTAGATGTCTTCAATTAACTATCGTGTTAATCTCTACCCAATTAAATTTATTTACCCTTGGTCGCAGAACCTGCAACAACAACGCGTTTACCCTTGCGAGTACGTGCATTTGTTTGTGTGCGTTGACCACGAACTGGTAAACGATTACGATGACGAATTCCGCGATATGTTTTTAAATCTTGCAAACGTTTGATGTTCATTGCAACTTCGCGACGAACGTCACCTTCTACTTTGAAGTTTTGTTCAATATAATTTGAAATTTTGATAACATCTTCGTCAGTCAAATCTTTTGCGCGCAGACCGTCTTTCAATTTCAATGCAGAACAAATCTGTGCAGATTTAGCCGGTCCAATACCATGAATGTATCTTAACGCAATTTCAATGCGTTTTTCGGACGGGATGTTAACACCTGCTATACGTGCCATCTTTTATTTTCCTTTTTTGTTTTATTGTATTCGAATGTTTCCATTCACCCTGCACTCAAAAAATCCACACGTTCTTTTGAATGCGTTTCGATTTTTATGCTAACCAATTCTATAATGCGTTAACACAAAAATCAAATCTTTGTTTTTGTTTCCGTTTATCCGCGGAAACGACCCTTCTTACTTGTTTTAGCAACAACCCCGGTATATTGTTTTTCAACCAAATATGATTTGATTTGATTCATTGTATCCAATACAACACCAGCGACGATTAAAACACTTGTTCCGCCAATCATCAACGGCATACCACCACGTGTATTCAATATGATTGGCAATACGCAAACCACAATCAAATAAACAACACCGATAGCTGTTGTACGCGATACAACACCATCTAAATAATGCATTGTTTGTTCACCTGGACGAACACCTGGGATATAACCACCCATATTTTTCAAATTAGTGCTGGTTTCTTCACTGTTAAACACAACAGCCGTTTGAAAATAAGCAAAGAATGCAATTAATACTGTATACAAAGCCATATATGACCATGTGCCATATGTGAAAAACCCAAGTATTTGTTGAACAAATAAATTTTCACTTTGTACAAAACGTTGTATGAATGCAGGCAACATCATAATAGATGCTGCGAATACTGGCCCCATAACACCTGACATGTTAACTTTGATAGGAAGATACGAAACATTTGTATTCATTACACCGTTTGCCATCGCCTGACGTGGATATAATATTTGAATACGACGTTGTGCCTGTTCCATAAACGCAATAAGCGCAACAATACCAACAACAAAACCCAAAACCAATGCGATCATCGCAGGCGACATTTGTCCGACACCTGCCAATGAAAACAGTTTTGCAATTCCACCTGGGACTTCTGCGATAATACCAGCAAAGATTAACAATGAAGCGCCCTGGCCGATACCACGCGCAGTAATCTGTTCAGCCAACCACATAACAAATACGGTTCCGCCGACCAACGCAACAATCGCGGACAATTCAAATGAAAATCCAGGATTTGCGACCGCAGATATACCATTAACTGGCGCCATGGATTCAAGCCCACGAACAACAGCCCAACCTTGAACTACAGCTAAAAGAACAGCCAAATAACGAGTGTACTGATTGATTTTTACACGACCCGATTCGCCCTCTTTTCTTAAATCTGTCAAAGATTTGCTTGTTGCTGTTAATAATTGGATAACGATAGATGCAGAGATGTATGGGAAAATATTCAAAGCCAATACTGACATACGGGATAATGATCCACCTGAAAACATATCGAACATTCCCATCATACCATTATCACCGTTGAACAAATGCAATACCGCACTGGCATTAACACCTGGTAATGGTATAAAAGAACCGATACGATAAACAATCAACGCACCAAGTGTGAACAAGATACGTTTTTGCAAATCCGTAAGGTTTCCAAAAATATTTTTCAAGAATCTCATGCGTTTATCTTTTTGATTAAATGCATCTGTGAAAAACCACAGATGCAATTTTGGATATTATTTAGATTGGATTTTTCCACCAGCTTTTACGATTGCAGCTTCGGCTGATTTAGACCATTTATCTGCAACAATGTTAACTGCTGATTTGATTTCGCCCTTACCCAAAACTTTCAAACCGTCCATTTTACGGTTCAAAATTTTTGCATCGAATAATGTATCCAATGTGATTTCTTTTTTGGCGTCAATTTTACCAGCTGCAATAAACTTTTCAATATCACCCAAGTTGATAGTTGCATAGTGTTTTGCGAATGGGTTGTTGAAACCAAATTTTGGGAAACGACGCAAAATTGGCATTTGTCCACCTTGGAATGTGGCTTGTTTGCGTGATCCAGAACGAGATTTTTGACCCTTGTTACCACGACCAGATGTTTTACCGTATCCAGATGCCATACCACGACCAACGCGTTTAACGTCTTTGCGTGCACCAAAATTAT
>CAMVAB010000051.1 GCA_947165335.1 uncultured Pseudomonadota bacterium
ACGTCTTCACCCTGGGCATTTATCAAATATTCACCATAGAATTTGTTTTCACCAGTTGCTGGATCACGTGAAAAACATACGCCTGTTGCAGAATCATCACCGGAATTACCAAATACCATGGCTTGAACATTAACTGCTGTACCCCAATCGCCTGGAATATTGTTCAATTTACGATATGTGATTGCTTTTTTGGACATCCAAGAACCAAACACAGCGCCAATACCCAATTTCAACTGTTCCCATGGATCTTGTGGGAAAACTTTGCCAATTTTAACACCGATTTCTTTGAATTTTTCAACCAATTCTTTTAAATCTTCGGCTGTTAATTCAGTATCGACTTTGTAACCCTTGTCTTCTTTCATGCGTTCCAATGTGTGTTCGAACAAATCGATATCTGCGCCCAACACAACGTCAGAAAACATCATGATGAAACGACGATATGAATCATATGCAAATCTTTCGTTATTCGCAGATTTTGCCAATGCTTTCACAGTTTCGTCATTTAAACCCAAATTTAAAACTGTGTCCATCATTCCTGGCATAGAAACACGAGCACCCGAACGAACAGATACCAATAATGGATTTTCAGTGTCTGCGAATTTTTTGCCCATAATAGATTCAATATGTGCAATACCAGCCTTTACCTGATCCATCAAATCAGATGGATAAGTTTGACCGTTTTCATAATAATAAGTACAAACTTCAGTTGTAACTGTGAACCCAGCAGGCACTGGCAATCCAACCAAATTCATTTCTGCCAAATTAGCGCCCTTTCCGCCCAACAGATTACGCATATCTGCACGGCCTTCTGCGGCACCATTTCCAAATGTATAAACCCATTTATTAGCCATGGTTTCTCCTTTAATACTATGTTAAACCGGGCGTATTTTGGAAAAAAAGATTTATAAAATCAAGAATAAAATGAAAAGGTAAAAAATACGAACTTTTTCCCATAATATGAAGAAATATTGACTTTTGTGTATAAATCCGCTAAGCTATCACTCGATTTGAAAAGGCAAAACAAAATGGAAAAAATAAAGTTAACTGCTGCTATGAAACGGCAAATATTGGAAAATATGTTTGTGAAAAACTACAAACGTATGTGGCCATATATAAAGCCTGTGTGGTTTCGTGCATTATTAACATTATTGCTCGCAATACCTGTTGGTTCTATGGATGCTTTAATTGCATGGGCTATTAAACCATATACTAATGCTGTTATGGTTGAACAAACCATGTCATCAAGCTGGTACATCCCTGTTCTTATTGTCGCGTTTACTTCTGTCCAGGGTGGATTAACATACATGTTAAATTATTTGAACACATGGGTTGGCGGAAAAATTACAAATGCATTAAAGGCCGATTTATTCAAAAAAATGTTAACTTTTGAAACGGAATTTTTTACATCCAAAAATTCCGGTGATATTTTGGTAAAGTTTAACACAATGGCAGATTCTGCGTGTTCTGGACTTTTGAGCAATTTGAAATCTTTTGTTCAAAAATTCTTTACATCTCTTTCTTTGATTGTTGTTTTGTTTATAAATTCATGGCAATTGGCGTTGGTCACTACTGCAATATTATTGTTCGCATTCTTACCAATGGCACAATTAAAGAAACGTGTCGCACCTGCTATGGCTGGGATGATGGCTGTTACGGCTGGATTGACAACAAAATATAATGAAACATATGCCGGAAACAAAACTATAATTTCATATAATTTGGAAAAATATCAGGAAAACAGATATCTTGATGTGTTGCATAAATTGTTCAATTACCAACTTAGATTATTCAAAAAGACAAGATGGTTGACGCCTGCAATGCATGTTATATTGTCTTTTGGTATTGCTTTGGCACTTTGGTATGGTTCCCATTTGATTTTAACACATCAATTGACACCTGGTGGATTCGTATCGTTCTTGACTGCTTTGATTTTATTATATACCCCAATGAAAAGTATTGGTAACACATACAGTTCTGTTATTATGTCGTTTTGGGCTATTGAATCCTGCTTTGATTTGATGGACACAAAACCAAAAATCAACGACCGTCCAAACGCTGTTGAAATGCCAAAAACACATAAACAAATACAATTCAACGATGTTTCGTTTAATTATTTGGCCGATGTCCCAGTATTAAAACACGTTAATTTAATTGCAAATCATGGTGAAACTATTGCTATTGTTGGTAATTCAGGGGGCGGAAAAACCACTTTGGTTAATTTATTACCACGTTTTTACGATGTCAATGGTGGTTCAATAACTGTTGACGGGGTTGATATACGCGATTTCACATTAAAATCTTTGCGTCAAAATATCGGTGTTGTATTCCAAGATAATTTCTTGTTCGAAGGCACAATTCGTGAAAACATTATGTTGGGCGATATGAATGCAACCGAAGAACAACTGCAACGCGCAATAAAATTGGCATATTTAGACGACTTTTTGAAAACATTAAAACATGGTCTTGACACCCAAATTGGTGAACGTGGGGTATTGTTGTCTGGTGGTCAACGTCAACGCGTTGCTATTGCGCGTGCTTTCTTGAAAAATGCACCAATATTGGTTCTAGACGAAGCAACATCTGCATTGGATAACAAATCAGAAGCCGTCGTTCAAAAAGCAATCGAAAATCTTATGCAAGATAAAACTGTATTTGTTATTGCACACCGTTTATCAACAATTCGTAACGCAACTAAAATTATCGTTGTAAATGATGGTGTAATCGTTGAAAGCGGAACACATGATGAATTATTAAAGACAGAATGTGGCGCATATAAAATGTTATACGACATGCAATTCAAAACTGATGAAAAAGAACAAAAAGAAAACGAAGCATAATAAAAACCGCCAAAACGGCGGTTTTTAAATCATTTTTTTGCGAATACTTTTTCCGGCGTATTTATATTACATACACCAACAATAAAATCTATCAAAGCCCACACAGCTGTAATCCATATGCCAATAACAGTACATGTTATCAAAAACATTGCTATACCAGAACCTATTTTGCCAGCGTAAAAACGATGTGCGCCGAAAACACCTAAAAACCAATTTAATAATAAATACACTCCTATTGATTTAGCAAAATTATACTCAACATACCCACATTTTGGACACGCTTTTGCACGATCAGAATGTTTTGCACCGCATTCGCGACAGTAAATCATTGACATTTTGTTTTCCTTTTGTTTTACAACACATAGCATTATACCATAATAATACTTGTTTTTCATGAAAAATGTTTTATACTGACGAACCCTTGAACATTTTTTAGGATAAAAACATGTTGAGATCATTAAACACAAAACAAGAAACTTTTAAACCAATCGCAGCAGAAAAATTGCCTCCGCTTTGGGCAATGAAAAAATATTTCGATTTTTACGATAACAAATTAAAACCATTACTGATTGGGGTTATATCGCAACCATTAGATGGTTGGCATGGATTAAATACACATACTAATGCAGTTGTGTTTCGTGGTATAGATTACGCATTACACATTGGTCGCGATCCAATGCCAGTTGTTTTCGCTTGTGCTCTTCATGATGTTTCACGCGTTAATGATGATTGGGATACAGAACATGGCAAAAACGCTGTTCCTCTTGCCATACGCATTATGAAAAATTTTCAAGATTTGTTTGATAAAGAAACTCGTTTATCCATATATTCTGCAATTATGAATCATACTATTGGTACTACTGCCCCTGATTATATCTCTGCATGTCTTTGGGATGCGGACCGCACAAGATTGGCATGGAAATATGGATTTGATGAAAAATTTTTCAATACACAACGCGGGAAATATGTTGCACAACATTACAAAACTTTGTTAGATTTTCAGAAACAAAATTTTCCTAGATTAAAAATTTCGAAAGAATATTAATTTGATATTTTTCCCAATTTTAATTCCCAGACCTGAATTTGATTCAGGTCATTTTTTTCTTTTGTCAAAGATACAGATAATAATTCACATTTCATTGTTTTATTTGTATATCCATCATGAAAAATAATGTTATCCCATATTGTTTTTTTACCGTCTGCCACAGGCTGAAACTTTTTATTCCAATAATCTTTATATTCACGATATTCCGATGTCTTTTCGCCTGATTTAATTTTTTCAAACCACTTATGTTTTAAAACTAAATGCAGATCATCTTTCATAAAGGCGAATTCCTATTTATAACCATTATATCACTAAAAATCAAAAAATAAAAATCTTGTTTATAGGTTGGTTTGGGGATATAATTATTAGCGTGGTAAACACACAAAGGAGAAAAATCATGAAATCAAATATTTTGTTAACCAGTATGGCCGCATTACTAGTCACAACTGCTGCTAATGCTACGACAATTAAACCTTTTGTTGGTGCAACATTTGGCATCCAGGGCGCACTATATTCCGATGATGCAAAAGACGCTTCAAAAGCTCAACATTACGATTTACCAGAAGATTTCATAGCTTTTGGACTTGAAGGCGGTGTTCGTTTTGGCGAATACAATAAAATTTACAACAGCGGTGTAACTTTTGCTGCAAAAACATCTACTCGCAGTGAAGTCGAACATAAATTCACAGATGATACATTGGCAAGAATAAATTATTCTGAAATATATGGAACATACGATAACTATATCCGTCTTAGCGGTGATAAAATAAAACGTATAGATTTAGTTCTTGGTATCGGTGCGGGTGCAATGAATTATCACATCAACGATGCTGGTTCTCATGAAACTGAAACAATATGGTCATTTACGCCAGCATTTAAAATCGGTGTAGATTTTGAAATCAACAAACATATAACATTATCTGCCGAAACACTTATCTTTACACCATCTCGTGACGATTACTTAATCGATGGTTCTTATGTAACAGGTGGTGCATTTAAATATGTATTCTAATGAATATCTATACAAACGAAACGACCCGATTGGGTCGTTTTTTGTATAAAAAAAGCGACAGTGTCGCTATATAATTATTGAACCCAAATACGAGCCCGCGTTTGTGAATCAACAGACCCTACTGGTATTGTCACATCAGTTTTAGTAACTGTAACAGTACCATTACTAGCAGTAACCCCCGTCACCATTGCCCCAGATCCAGATGTCACAACATTTGTCGATGTTAATTTATCCTGTTTTGATGAATCTACAGATTCAACCGCACCTTGAACATACGAAGTTGTCGCCACTTTTGTATTAGATGAAACAACAGCAATCGCAGGAGCGACAAACATCAAAACAGAAAAAATACAAAATATTTTTTTCATGATAACGACGTGGCCCGACAATTATGTTATACAAAAGGCACACATAATTGTCTAGACCAAAATTGATATTTTATTACGCACCCTGTTGTGCAGGTGTTGGTGCCGTTAATGTCACTTCTTGGTTTGTATCTGTATTCCAAGTTGTATACACTTTCAACACTTTGTTGTTTGTAGCATCAGAAGCATCTTTCAATTCTTTGATTGCGCCAGTAACGGTCGTTGCACTTGTTCCCATGGCTGTATTACCAACCAATGTATTTAAATTATCTGCTGTGGTACCTTGTGCTGCTGTTGCATATGCTGTAGATGCTGTATATGCTGCAGTTCCTAAACCATGAACAGCCACATCTGTACCATCAACTGCGATTGTACCATTTGTTGCGCCTTCTGCCACAGTTTGAACAGCACTATCTGCCAAAGCACCTTGCGCCGCTGTTGCATAGTCCCCAGCCAAACTATCGGCATAATCTTTAGCATTTTGTTCTGCCGTTGCTGCCGATCCTGCTGCATCATACGCAGTAGATGCTGTATATGCTGCAGTTCCCAATCCATGAACAGCTACATCTGTACCGTCAACTGCGATTGTACCGTTTGTAGAACCTTCTGC
>CAMVAB010000052.1 GCA_947165335.1 uncultured Pseudomonadota bacterium
GAAACACCAATCTTAGACGGCAGCGCATATGAATTTATCAAAGCCTTTGAAAAAAATATTTCTAGAAAAACACATATGAAAAAAATCATAGTGAAGAAAACAGTTGTTGCAAAACGAAACGAATTGGTAAAATATATGCCGTTTTGGAAAAGAATAAAGACAATAATTTTTAATCATACTATATGGCGCAAAGGTAATGGTTATGTAAAATTATCACCAAACGATAATGGATTGACTATAAATGCAACTTTGGTTTATCCAGATAAAATTATAGGAACACAATCGTACAAATTTTTATTGGATGGCACAAAAAAATCAGTAGATAAATTTGTAAAAGATATATCAAAATCTCGCACTTTTGGAAAATATTCAGAATGGGAATGGTTAAAAGCGCATGGTATGGGACGCGGTGCAAATGAAAATAATGTTATAGCCCTTAACGCCAAAGGGGACGGGACATTAAATAAGCTTTATTATAAAGACGAATTTGTTCGTCATAAAATTATAGATGCTGTGGGTGACATGTTCACAAGCGGTGGTTTTATTTTTGGTATGCTTGAATCATACAAGGGTTCTCATGCGCTGAATAATCTTGTGTTGCGTAAATTATTCAGTGATAAATCTAATTATGAAATAATTGAAAAATAAAAGGAGAAAACATGAAAAAAACTTTAATTTTTATGCCTGTTTTGGTTTTGGCTGCATGCGCTGGAACAACAGATAGCGGTAATGGTTTAACAAGATTAAATGCGGAACCAAAAAATTGCGAATATCTGTATACTCTTGATTCAAGTGCGTCTACATACGGAATTTCGGATGCATATGATTATTTGGAAAAAAGCATACTTGAACAGAAAAGTATAGGTGATTCTTACTATGTGGCAAAGGAAGATATTCTTGATAATATTGGTGCAGTATTCGGACCAAGAAAAACCTATAAATTCAAAGCAAAAGTATATAATTGTAAAAAATAATAAAAAGTCGTAGAAATACGACTTTTTTAATACAAATTTCGGCTTTATTTTTTTAATTTGTTTGTGCTATAATAATCTCATACAGAGAGAGAATTGATTAAACAAACAATAACTGTTCGCCACAAAAAGTATGCAACAGGTCTGTTTTGGCAGCCCCTGGGTGTTGGTAACACGCCACACGGCTGGGCTAAACAATTGGCCAGAAACGCTAATAAAAAATACAATCTTTACACAGATTATAAATCTATGATTGGTGTAACAAATTCGCATGATGGTGCGCGCATTGGAATGCCAAGTGCCGCGATAGAAGTTTTAAATTCTTTGTCTGAATTATCTTCTTTTCTAGGCGTTTTTCAATCTGGCGAATATTTTTATATAATTGCTGTTCGAAATGGTATAATTATTCGTGATATTTTGATTGACCAGGAAAGCACCGCACGAAAAACTTTCAATGAATTATTAAAATTGCCTGATTGGGGTGCTTTATTTGCGCCAAGTGTTTGGGGAATACCAAAATCACAAGAAAAACAATTATCAGATTTAATAAAACATAACGCAATTACGAGATTGCATCCGATAAGTGTTGCAAAATCTGTGATACCTTCGTTGATATTTGCTTTGTTATTTGTTTTGTTTGGTGTTTATGTTTTAAATCGGCCAATTTCACAAGACGGTGTACATAAACCGAATTTAAACACGGAATTGGCTGCTGAATATCGCAGACAAATAGAATTAAAAAAGCAAGAAATTGTCGAAAAAAAATTGGAACAAGAAGCAAAAGTTCAAAAATTCGAATACCCATATGATAAATTGCCAAATGTTCAAGAGCGTGCAAATTTGTGTTACAAAGCAATCGCTTTCGTTATGCAACCAATTCCAGGTTGGAATCAAACTTATGCAAAATGTGATACAGAATATGTATCTGCAACTTTTACTCGTGATTTTGGAACGTTGAATGATTTTTATGTTTATGGCGCTGATTTAATGCCTGGGGCAGTTGTTCAACAGGTATCTGAAAACGAAATAATAGTTCGCGTTAAATTACCAATATTAAAAACATATTCTTCGTTGGATGAACGCGATCAAATTAGTGTTGTTCGTGATATAACTACAAATTTTCAAAAAATAAATATAAATGCGGATATACAAACTGTAACAGATACAGTTTTAAACAAAAACAAAACAGAAGAAATTCATGTCATAGAAGTTAGCGCAGTTTCAAAGTTAATACCGTCCGAATTTATGCATGTATTTGATGATTTTCAAGGTGTGTATATGACTGCTGTTTCGTGGCACGCAAATACAAGAACATGGAATTACGAAGTAATTATTTATACAAAATAAAAGGTGATAATATGTGGAAAAAATTTAATATGATTTTATTTTCAGGACTTTTTGTTTTAGGACTGAATGTATGTGCATATGGTGAAGATAGTTTTATAGAAGATGGATCTATTGAAGAAGAATTTATCGAAACGGAACCAATAGTTCAACCTGATCCAGAAGATATATATGCAGATGAAGTTTCTGCAAACGCTTTGAATGAATATCAGGTAGAGGGTTCTTTGTTCGAAAAAATAACAAATCTTGAACAAGAAAAAGTTGTTATGCAACTTGAAAAAGAACGCGCACAACTTGATTTGGAATTAGAAAGATTAAATGCTGAAAAAATTAAATTACAAATGGAATTGGATACATTGTCTGGACGTGCAGAACAACAGCAACAAGAATTAGAAGCTGCAAAAGCACAGCTTGAAATACAAACTGAAAAATTAAGACAACAAAAAGAAAGTTTTGACCAAGTTGATTATGAAGAGGTACAACAGCGTCCACAGCCAAAAAAACAGGAAACGAGTATCACTAAAAAATACAAACTGATAAATGTTGTCGGGGTTGATAACCAATTACAAGCAACCATAGAAGATACTGTGTCTGGACAAAATAAACGTATTGCTGTTGGCAAAGAATTAGATGGATATGTTGTTAAATCTATTTCTTTGAATGATGGAATCGTCTTTGAAAAAGATGGAACAGAAGAAAGTTTAAATATTGGAAAATAATATGCAAGACAAAGAAAACAATTTTGTTAATGTTGATAAACAATCTGTACCGGCTGGTCTTGAAAATACCAGCAGTAAAGAATTGCTTGATTATTTGTTTTCAAATAAAAATAAATTATTAACTGCGTATGCAGGGGAATTGGCATTACCAAAAGATACGCAAAGTTTGATTGCATATTTTTCTGGGGGCGAAATTATTATTTCAAGAACACACAGATATGATGGTCGTGTGTTGGCTTTTCTTGATTTGTTGCGTGAAAAAAATCGTGTTGTAAAAGAACCTTTTTATTCAGATCTCGGGTTTATTTCGAATATATATAAAACAAATGATGAAAGATTGGGTGTTGGTAATCATTCGCGCATAGATTATGACAATCAGATGCAGAAAGATTTTGTTGATATAATCGCGCGCGCGGCATCACAAAAGGTTTCTGATATTCATATTGAAGTTGCTGATCAAACAACAATCTATTTTCGTATAGATGGCAGTATGCAACCGGTATTCGAATACAATTCACAATGGGGCGAATCTTTTGTTCGTGCAGCGTTTGCATCGGCTGATATTTCTAATTCAAGTTATGCGCAAAATGAATATCAGACCGCTCAAAAAGATGGGCGCACACCATTGCGTGGAACAAAAGATTTATATTTACCATCCGGTGTTTTGGGTATAAGAATGCAATTCAATCCGATTGCGTTTGGTTCGCAATATGTTGTTATGCGTCTGCTTTATGATAACCCAAGTGAAGGTATAAAAACAGAACAAGAATTTAATGAATATGAACGTAAAATGTTAATGAGATTGCGTTCTGCACCAACAGGATTGGTTATTGTTGCGGGGCCTACATCATCTGGTAAATCTACGACTTTGGTTCGTAACATGGCGTTGATGTTAAAAGAAAGAAGATATGAAATAAATCTTATTACTGTTGAAGACCCGGCAGAACAAAAAATATTTGGTGCACATCAAATGCCTGTGGTTAATGCTGTGAACGAAGAACAACGTGAAGAAAAATTCACAGAAGCATTGGCTGCGGCATTGCGAAGCGATCCTGATACACTGATGGTTGGTGAAATAAGAACACTTTCTGCGGCACAATTAACAGTCAAGGGTGCGTTATCAGGTCATAATGTTTGGACAACATTGCATGCAAATTCTGCAATGGGTGCATTGACGCGTTTGTTGGATATGGGGGTTGAAGCGTTTAAATTAAAAGATGAAACGATGATACGTGGTTTGGTATCCATGCGTCTGTTTAAAAAACTTTGTCCATACTGTCGTGAAAGATTAAGCGAAAAACATAATCATGGTGCATATAATCGCGTCAAAGATGCGTTTGGTGATTTGGGATTAAATCAAGTTTATGTTCGTGGTCAGGGTTGTGAACATTGTAATGGTACTGGGACAATTGGTCGTATCAAAGCCGGCGAAATTATTATGACGAACAGTGAATTTTTAAATTTGGCGCTATCCGGAGAAACAGAAGCCGCATTGAAATATTGGCTTGAAAAAATGAATGGGCGCACATTAAAAGAAGCGGCTATTGAATTGATGTTGCGTGGTATTATCGGGGTCGACGAGTTAGAACGTTGGGTTGGTATGTTAGATAGACCGTGGGTATATTAGCAAATGAATAAATTAGAATTATTTTATGCAAAACTAGTTTTCAAAACGGATACTCAAAAACGTATGGCGATTTCACGCAAAGTTGCATCATTATTGCGGAATAATTTCACATTGATGGACGCATTGCATAGAATTGAAATGATTGAATCTGCAAACAATACAAAACCAAACGAACCATTTGCAATTGCGATGCGTGAAATACAAAAGAATTTGGAACAAGGTATGACTTTTGCAGAAGCAACAGATGGATGGGTTCCAAAAGAAGAAACATTGTTGTTAACATCTGGAAATGTCGGCAGTTTATTAACATCGTTTGAAAACATTACGCGCATAGTTGATGGAATAACGCGTATTAAACGCGCGATGTTGTCGGCTGTGGCATATCCGTTGTTTTTGTTTATGTTAACCGTTGGGATAATTATATTGGTTGGATTATATCTTGTCCCACCATTAGCACAAGCGGCAGGCAGCGAAGTCGTTTGGCGTGGAACGGCGGCATCGCTTGTTTGGGTGTCGGCATTTGCCGGTAAATATTGGCATGTTTTTGCGGGCTTTTTCATTATAATAGCGTCAATTATATGGGCGTCTTTGCCTGTGTGGACAGGGAAAATGCGAAATCTGTTTGATAAATTACCACCATGGAATACATATAAATTGCAATTATCAGTCAGTTGGATGATGTCATTATCTGCGATGGTTGCAGCCGGTGTTTCGGTGCCAGACGCAATGCGAATGTTGGCTGATAAATCAAATCGTTATTTATCAAATATATTGGAAGAAGCCCTGCATTATATCGCAAACGGTGAAAACCTGGGTAGTGCGCTGGCGATGACAGGGAAAGATTTCCCAAATTCAGAAATCATCGGTGATTTGATGGTATATTCAGATATGAATGATTTTGATAAAAACATATCGCAAATAGCAAATGATTACATGGAAGAATCAGTTCGCAAGATGGAAAGCATTTCAAATGTATTGAACAGTATTGGAATTATATTAGTGTCCCTGATAATTGGTTGGGTCGTTCTTGGGACATTCCAAATGCAAGAACAAATCACAGCAGTATTTATGTAA
>CAMVAB010000053.1 GCA_947165335.1 uncultured Pseudomonadota bacterium
GAATTATCTAACATCATATAGATTTGTGATAAATCTACCCCCAACATTTGAGCATCTTCTATTGCATCATAAACTTTATTAATTGCGTTATCATAAGGATCAACAAAATCTTTCGCCATTTCGCGCCATTTTTTAACACGTTTTGGACCTTCGCAATTATTACCGCGCGTATCGCATTTTGCATATTCAAAAATATTGTCCAATGTCTTTTTCAATGTTGTAACTGATGCTTCGGCATCTTCAATTTCAGTCCTGATTTGACCAGTCATTGTTTGACGCGTCAAAATATCGTTTGAAATACCACGATCTATCGCTTCCTGTTGATAAGACGATACGCCTGCTTCGGTTTGCTTCGTCGCATCTGTCGCAGCAGATTTCATTTCTGCGATTGCAACCGCCGATTGAGCTGCCTGTTGTGCCAAAGCATCTTGTAATTGTTGTTGTGATTCTTGTTGTTGTTGAATCATTTGTTGCTGCATCTTTTGCATTTGTTGTTGCATAGCAGCCATCTGTTGTTGTGATTGTTCATTTGCCGCAGCGGCAGCCGCCTGCTGTGCGGCCAATTTTTGTTCGTTTATTTTCGCATTAGACGAAGCGACCAACTGAGATGGCATAAATTTAATCAGATCATCGTGATATTGTTTACAAGAATCATTGGCCTTTACACAAAATTCTACAATGTCTGTTGCAACCGACATGTCGGTACATCCACCATTGCTGCATTTTGGTTGTGCACAACGCAAAATAAGAGAATTACAATTATTCAAATCACTTTTGACTGAATTAGTTGTATTTCCATCATAACGTCCATTAGACATTGTAGCCCATTGGTTATTATTTACATTGCTTGCATGATATGCTGTTAAATTAGAACCCGCTGTTGTTGCCACAGTCCCAGCATGCGCTACCGCCAGCGGCGCACAACACAAAATCGTTGTTAAAATACGCGATATTTTTTTCATCTCTCTTAGCATCAATTTTATCATAAAAAAATATTCGTGTAAAGCGCAGAAATAAAAAACCGTCCAAACGGACGGTTGTTATTATTCACCTGTTGTTTCTGTATCATACATTTCTACAACATAAATGGTTCCTGTGGTTCCCCCAGGTATTATAAATTTGGAAGAATTTGAACAATTTCCTAAGATTTTATCACTGTTCATATCCTCAACACTAGCATACACACAATACCCTGTAAATGTTTCACCCGTGCCTGGTTCAGCCGCTGGGTTTGGTGTCTGCAACTGATTTGCAGACATTTTTGTATACGATAATGGTGATGTTTTTGCAATTGCCACATTGTTACTAATGTCGCCATCAACCCGCTTAAAATAGCTGATTGAATATTCTGTTGTATCTTGTATGCTTGATACTTCTTCACCACCTATTGTTAATCCTTTCTTCCATCCGCGCAAACAAGAAGTATTGTTTGGATCGCATCTGCCTTCATCAGATATCAAAGCACGTTGTAAACATGCTTCACGTAATGCAGCAGAACTAATATTTTCAACAGATGATTTACCTTGTAACAGATTTAATATTGAAATATCTTCTGTAATGCTTGTACCGTATAATATTTCGCTGATTGTTACAACATTACGACATGTGTTTTTTGTGTAATCTGTTGAAAATGTACATTTTTCATCATCCGGCAAATCTATAACTGCTGTTAATTGGGTTGATAATGGTGAACAAATCATTGTTTCATAACAATGAGGAACCTGGGATGCTTGTGAACAATATGCTTTGATACGAGCAGTTGTCCAACCATCAGCTTCGTAATCTTCATAACAATCCCAAATTTCACTTATACATTCATTGAAATTATCAATAGCCGCAGTTGCTTCAGATAACGCGGTTGCATCTGCCTGTTGTTTAAATTCAAGACGTTTTTGTTGCAATGCTTGTTCAGCTGCAATTTTTTGATAATTTATGTTTTGTGCAGTTTTCTTTAACGCTTCGCCATAAACATCACACGCCGAATTCGCATCCAATAAATATTTTTGCATGATTGAACGGCGCGCATCAGCAACCGGTCCGCGCAATGTGTAATATGGATCAGATGAAGTTGTTGATGTTGTACGCGTTCCTGTTGTTGAACCAGTTGAAGTATAACCAAAACATGATGCGGATGTATCGGATGTTGCAGAAGAAGATCCACGTTCATTCAATACAACATCACCTAATTTGCTATTATCCGTTGTTACATGAATATAACTGTTGTAATTATAAGGACAAGATGATGTCAAACCATTTGCGCATTTTTTATGTGTATTCCCATCAGAATCTTTCACAGATGGCGGTGTTCCACATGCTTCGTAGATACCGTTAAAGCATGAATCAAGCACACGTCCACAAACATTGTTGTGTGCATATTCAAATAATTTATATCCCCATTTATCTGCCAAAGAATCTAATGAAGCATTTTTGGAATTTTTACTTGTTGTAACAGATGTTTGATTAACAATATTTGAAATATTTTGATAAATATTGGCCAAATTTTCGTTGTTATTTTCTGTTGTTGCTTTTGCCAAATCTTTCGCATCAGCCCATGCTTTTAGTTGTGCCAATATATCAGAACTCGAACCACTAATTTTGTTTAAATCGCTAAGTTTAAAACCATAGGAATTTGATTCACAATACGATGGTTTACAATTACTTGTTTCCTCGCCATCGCTACCATAGAAATTATGTTCTGTACACCATGCTTTTAATGCAGCGTCATTGTTATTTTCACCATATTTATTACGTGTTTCTTGCCATGAAACACAGTTCATAACTTGTTCTGCTTCTGTTAATGAAAATGCAGATGACAAATCTTTGCCTTTGCCTTTGGTTGCAATTAACAAAGACAATTGACCAGATAATTTGATCAGTTCTTCATTTGCCTCTTCCAATTTTTCTTCTGCAGCTATGAAATTATATACACGTCCAGCGCATGAACAACGACCCTTGGTATCATTACGCGCTGTACAGATTTCATCCATACATGCATAGTAAGATTCCATACAGTTTGAATATGCATCTGCTGCGATTAAACCAGTCGAAGAATCTATGATATTTGCGTATGACCCGGTGTATAATTTACTGCTTAAATAAGAATAATTTACCGATGTGCTTGCGCGGGATCCAGCCATCACAGAATTATTTACCCCAACGCGCGATGGTGTTGTGGATGTTCTTGCACGAACTGCACGATTTGATGTTGTTGTGCGGTTTTGTGCATTGCTGCGCGATGTAACATTACGCGAAGAAGCCGCAGCCGTTGAACGTTTTGGTGTTATAGAACGTGATGAAACAGATCTTGACGCTGTGCCACGTGATACAGTTGCTTTTGATGTTGTGTTATTTGCACGCGAAACGGTTGCACGTGAAACATTTGTGCGCGTCGCAGCCGTTGAACGTGGGCTAACACGACCAGATGTTTGAACAACACTGTTTGTCGGTGCAATTGGATCTGCAAAAACCGAACGCATAGATATAAATGTTGAGCAAACAAAAAACGCCGCAGCCAGCAAGAATACTGTGCCCATAGCATTTTTTAATGAATTTACATTTATACGAATTCTCATCGAAATCTCCTGTCGTTTTATCGTATGAAACAACGCCCAAATTTACGGGCTTTGTCATACAATATTCCTTCACTTGATGTAAATTATAACAAATTCAAACAAATCTGTAAACAATAAAAATAAAAACCTGAAATAAAATCCCATACATTTCATTAGACAAACAAACTAAAATTATTATAATCACAAACAAAGGAAGAAAAATTGAAAAAAATTGCAACTGTTTTATGTTTGTCCATATTTTTAAGTCCCGCATTTGCTGAAAAAAATGTTTTTTTCGGTGATAAAATAGATTCTATCACAATTTACGGCGCACAAAGCACTGGTTCTGGGTCTTTATTAAAACTTGTTCAACCCGGTCTTTGGGATTTTTATTCGCAAACATTTTTAATGGCACAATACAGCCAACCTATGAAATTATTTCGCCTTGATTCAAGATTAAATTTAAATGTCACCCAAAATATCGCATATAATGCGAGTCGTGGATTATCTTTCTTTTCCGTTGGTATTTCTATTGACACTGCACTTTTGCAATATAACGATTGGTATACTGGAATTGGTATTGGGCCATATATGCGTGATAACATGGATCGTTGGGTCGAAAGCAGATTAGTATTTGGTGAAAAATTCTTTATCGGCAAAAATATAAACGAAAATTGGAACTTTGAATTATTTACAATTCATTTTTCAAACGGCAATTTCACACCTGTGAACAAGGGCTTTAATTTCGTTGGCTTTGGGATTGGATATAAATTCTAGGCTTTTAAGAATACGTACCTGTGGTAATTAAATACAAAATATAACATAATGATATTGTTCAAGACACAGCAGGAATCACAACGAATCCTGAGTGACTGAACCCAGCAATGCCCCACATACTGTGGAACGCGGCGTTGCAAAAAACCGCCCGCTTAATGTGGCTTTATCCCCGTAAACGCGTGGGTGAAGGCCCCCTAGCTGGGCGGTTCTTTTTTTAATTTATAAATTAACAACCCTTGTTACATGCAGGTTTTACACGTGTGTAAGTTCCCGCAGGTACATATTTTACAACAGGTTTGTATGTTTGAACTGTTTCACGAACGAAATATTCGCGTTTAACAACTTCTTCTTTTTTATCGCAGCCACAACCGCATGTTTCAACTGGTTTTACATTGTATGCAGGTTTTCTTGTTGTACGAACAACACCGTTGTCACATTCAACAATTGTAATAACAGCGCGTTTATCCTGTGTGGCACGATCAAGTGCAGCACGCATTTCACCCGCATCACAAGTATTCATTGATTCACGGTAAACATCAGCATTTGCAGAAAAAGAAACCAAAGCTGCAATCAAAGATAAAAGAACAAATTTTTTCATTTTGGTATACCTTTATTTTGTTCTCTCTCGCGATTTATCATAGACCATAAAATTCAATATGCAACCAAAATATGCGGATTTTATACCATTTGCGAATATTAAATAAAAGTGATACCACACAAAATTATGATAAAAAATTGTAGGGGTGCAATTATACTTGGGCTTCATGATGCAATCGTATCTTTGACAGGATTGATTGCAGGTCTTTTCTTTGCATTCACAGATACCAACATAATAATTATCACATGTATAATATCTTCGATTACCGCTGCACTATCTATGGGTGCTGCTAATTATCTGGCCGTTAAATCAGAAAATCGCGAAAAAGCCCTAAAATCTGCACTTTATACTGGATTTACATACCTAATAACATGCGCTCTTTTACTTTTGCCGTTTTTTGTAATGAGAGATCGAACATTAACACTTGTATCGGTTATCTTGATGGCAATATTCATAATATTTTTATTTAATAAATGCTGCTATTCAAAGGCTCAATTTTATAAACATTTTTTTGAAATGCTGTCCATTTGTACAATCGTTTCAATCACAGCATTTTTTATTGGGGAAACCGCAAGTCAAATATTTGGCATATAAAAAAACCGCCGGAAACGGCGGTTAAAAACGGTTTTTATATCGATCTGGATTTAATTCTGGCGACGACCTACTCTTCCGTGACTTAAGTCAAAGTACCATCGGCGATACGGCTTTTCCCTGCCTGGTTCGGAATGGAACAGAGGGTTACGCCCGCTCTATAATCACCAGAATTAAATCCAGCGAACATATAATAATCTAAAAAT
>CAMVAB010000054.1 GCA_947165335.1 uncultured Pseudomonadota bacterium
TAACCGCCAATTTGGTGGTTATTTTATAATATCATTTTGCAACGGCTTTTTGATATTACCACAATCAATTTGCGCAAGTGCCACATCCATTGCGTTGGTGCCATCTTGCCAGTTTATCTGTGGTTTATAACCCTGTAATTCAAAATTATCATACTCAAGTATCCGGTAATTAGCACCAACCGCTACATAAAGTTTACTATGTGGCAAGAATCCGTGCACCATGTTGCCATACACCTCCATGCCACGTGAATTATCGCCGATGACTGTGACCATAGGATGATGAACCATGCGTAACAAGAACATTTCTGCGCTGGATCCAGTATGTTCATCAGTAAGAATAAATATTGGTTTTATATATGTGTAAAATGAAACATTTGAGCATTTAAAAAGGTGCCGATTGGCACCTTTTATCTTTACATCTTTTCCATCTTGATATGCACAGGTTGAATGTCATTTACAAAGGGCGATGTGAACAACATTTCATCCAATTCTAATTCCGTAGCATTTGGGAATCCCGTATATTTTTTGCTTTCTGCCGCTGTTGCAGTATGGAATGTTATAATGGATTGGAAGTTTGCACGTATAACACTTGATAATTTACCACGTGCCACAGCGATTAAATACACACCAACATCTTTACCGGAAAAAGCAATATTTTGCAACTCGCCAATTGCCGTTTTATTCGTAATTTGTGATAAATCATCAATCCAGCATATAATTGGCAATTCATCTTTTAATTTACCTTTTGATAATTTTTTACGTCTATCAACTTCACTGCTTAAATCAACAATCGCATTAACCGCATCTTTTGTATTGTTAATAGTTGTGGTCTGTTTGAAATATTTATCCATACCTGTTGTAAAGGCACGATTTGGTTCCGTTACAATGTTTATTTGTTTCGCATCTGTCGGTTTAAACTTTTCTTGCAGTGATGCCGCAAAATTATTAAATAACACTATTGTTTCTGCTTCGGTATCACCAGGATTTACCAATAATGGTGCAATAGTGGCCAAATCATAAACCATCGGTTTCATTTCTTTTTCAGACATTGGCACAAAACAATCTCTCCTTGAATCTGGAAAATTCCAAGAACTGATTTGCCAGCCAAACGCCAATGGCATCTTGTGTTCTTTGGTTTTGAATGCACGTGTTAAATAAATGGTTCTGCTTGGTAAATTCGTGCTAATATCTTTAAACAATCGCAGATAAGCATCCATGGCATCATTCAAAAACTTGATAAAATTCTTGTATCTGACCAGATGTGCGTTATCCAGTTTTTTCACACCATTATCAATTGAATGTAATAAAGCCTGTTCAAAATATTCTAATTCCAGTTGCATACCCAACATACTGTCTTGGAATTTTGCACCATGACCAACCAACAGCCACGCAATCTTCAAGTGTTCTGGTCGACTAACCATTGTTTTATTGGTGTCATCTTGGTTCAAAAACAGCAATGCATAATGCAATGTATTTTGCTTTTCTTTATCTAATGCGTTCACATCCATTTTTATAGAATCAAGCAGGTATTCAACCAAATCACATATACCTTCGGATGATGCGTAATGCAGAGCAGTTGCGCCTGTTTGGTTGTCTATATTAGCTGGGTCAAAGCCGTATTTTATCAGTGTTTTGATAATATCAATATTTCTTGTAAATATTGCATAATACAGAGCATCACGACCTTCAGCGTCTTTTTGCAAAACGATTTTTTTCGGGGTAGCTTTTAAATACAATTTTACCGCTTTTAAATCTTCTGATTCAACCAATTCTCGCAAGGTTTGATTCTCGGCTTGCTTAATTTGTTTTTTCATTTTGCTACTCCTTTATGTTTTTTGTAAAAATCTTTTTAAATTCGGCCGGCGTTAACATGTTGTCGTCATATAATCCATACCCCATAAATCTTGAAGTGGCGATACGAAAATCTACACCATCTGGTACATTTACATTATCAATTTGTTTTAATAATGCTTCCCTGGCTTGATTGCAATTTACTGGCACCACAATCATTTGTGTTTTTGTTCGGTCTATTTTAAAGGGCTCTAAAGTTGCAACATCATTAACACCAGGTACAGAAATTAAATATAATTTACACATCTGGGCAATCGCTTTTTCAATATCATTAAAATCTTTATCATTTAGTTGTGGAAAGTCGATTGTGTCTACGGAATCTTTACCGGCGTTAAACTCGATAAAAGCCAACCCCAATGGTGCATTTTGATTTGTTTTTATAGTCTCTGGCCAGTGTATAGCAACCGCTTTAAGTTTTTCTGTGTTTTGATTATCTGGTTGTGTGTGCTCCACATCAATAATAAAATAATCTGAGGAATTAAATTCTGCATACCCGTTATTTTCCATAACTACGCGATGCAAAATATCTTCTTTTTGACATTCTTTTTGGATATCATAAGTAACAGGACCGGTCAATGCTGGACTGTTATCCAGACTGATGGCAATGTCTTCCAGTATTTCGAACCATAATTTATCTGATTTTAATTTATACAGACGTTTTGCAAGATGGTTTGGTGATGAAATGTATTTTTCAAAATCTGAATCGAGTCTGTCCCCACATAATGTGTAAGCATACGTTGTCAGCCAAAATATATCTTGGGCATCAGTTTCATAAATTTCCATAGCCGGGATGCCTCTGTAATAAAGTGTCACATGGTCGCCACATAAATTTAATTTAAATTTCGGTCTGCCTGCTAACCATCTTACTATTCCATCTAAATCACCATCCAGAAAACGATTAAAGAAATTATCGGACAAGGCTTTTATCATGTTACAGTTCCTTTTTTTCGTTATCGTTTAAAACCAACGTTGATACCCCGAACACCTTTTCAAAATCGTTTTTGCATTCAGTATGAATTGGAATAATTTGATATGGATTGATACGTTTCACAAATTCTTGTAAATCAGCAACATCTGCATGACCAGAAGTATGAATTTCTATCAAATGGTCTTTGTGTTTATCCCAGGTATGTTGGCGTGTCAAATATCCATGCCACATAGAATAAATGAAATCATAATCTGTTACAGAATTTTCTATTAACCAATCTGCCAAAGCCCAATTGTATCTGATGATAAACTTTTCTGGACTTGCTTTTATTTCTTTCTTGGTTATCTTTTTTGCCACATGAAGATAGAAAGTGCCATCATCTATCATTTTATTTGCCATATTTTGATTCATGCCATAATACACACGAACACATGATAATTTGTCTGTATCAGGCACAGAGTCAAAGGAATCGTGAAACAAATCCAATGTCGCCGCTGTATAAGGATCAATCACAAATGTGCGCCCCGTTGCGCGACATGCCTTGATAACAGATACCAATCTGTCCAGATTTTGCGATGATAAACTTATCCATGCAAGTTTGTTTGAATCGCGTAAAACGTCCGTTATGGCATTACATACAGATTCTTCGGTTGGATATTTTTCATGTGTTTCTGCACGTGACAAACGTGTACCTTCCATTATCAAATAATCCGGATTTTTCGCTTTGTCTGCCAAAGTCCAAGATTTCCATCTTTGATTTGAATGAAATCTGATATCGCCAGTATAAACGACACGTTTATCCCCATCAGTGATTTCATAGGCAGATGCCGCCGGCGCATGATCCACAGGACGTGCTGTCACTATTAAATCACCAATCTGAACACTTTCGTCAGGGGCTATTTCCCGTATATCCAGATGCGACACATCAAAATCACCCGGCAACAATGGGTTAATTTTTATCAATAAATCATGCAGTGTCTTGGACATGTAAACCGGGATTTTTGGATTTATCAGTGGTAACAATCCGAAGTGATCCGGATGATTATGGCTTATAAAAATCGCATCTACTGTTGGGGCTTCATCGGCATATAAACCAGGACACGGAATTTTATAATGACTTAAATCCAACTTTTCTTCCATGGATGACAAAGGCGTTCCAACATCCATCAAAATCCTTGTGTTTAGTGTTGATAATTCAACACAATTTCCGCCGATTTCATTTGTTCCACGATATATGCAGATTTTCATAATCTTTCTCACTTTTATTGCAAAATATGTTTAAAATTACCACATCTGTCTCCAGCTTTTCTTTTAGCACCCAAGCATTTCCCACACACGGCTTGGGTTGAAGACGGTGGAATAAGAACACATGTACCATTTGGTTGTATTTCACGTGGCCCGCTCCAAAACACACAGGTCGCACAACAACGCCAATTTTTATTTACAGGTGTATGACATATAGATGACATTTTAATTCTCCTCAGTTACATCATAGGTTGATTTTATTGTTAACATTTTGATGCCTAATTTTTTCATCAATTTGTTCACATTTTTTGATTCTGACATAAATTGACAGTGTTGCTTCCCGTTTTTAAATACCAATATTGCTGGAATAATTTTGGATTTTTCGGACAGCTTAAAATTATCTAAAAACTGATGATGTTGTAATTGTTTAAAATATGTATAAATTTCCAACACACATCTTAATATTGATTCCGTATTGTCTTCACGTTTTAACTCAAGCAAATACACAGTATCTTTTGTTTCAGAAACCAGATCTATTTTTCCGACATTTTTGTCTGATTGTTTTCCTTTTAAAGGTACCTGATAATCAAAAACTTTTCCGATCGTGGCATAGGTTTGGTTAAACATATCTTTTGCAATCCATTCTTCAACACGTGATGTTTTTTTTGCACCTGGACAATTACCCTGATGACTTGGAATCTTATAAGATTTTTTGCGAATAACCTTACTTATTTTATTTAATACATTGTTACCGGCTTCAATATCTTTCAATAATATTTCCGCAATAATTTCAGAATAAGGTCTTTTGTGGCCTTTTTCACCATCGGAGGCATTGCCTGTATAACCAACAAACTCTTGTTGATACAATTTTGCAATATTATCTTCGGTCAAAAATTTTTCAACTTTGGCACGTATTTCTTTTTCGGTATAGTTTTGTCTACGCATGATTTTATAACTCCTTTGTTATACAAGAAACCACCGATACCAAAGTTCGGTGGCCAGGGAGTTCTCAAATCATAATGTGTGAATGATTTCGCGGCTTTCGGGTTGCCCCTGTTGTATGGCACACGACTTTTCGACCATAAGCCAGGGATATAACGGTGCAGGAAACACCATTACACCAGATTCCGATGCTTGACTGCACCGTACACATTATGGGCTTGAGATAGCCCCGAAACCACATCCCTGTGGAATCATTGATACTGTAGTCCTATAACGGAATTAAATCAAGTCAATTAAGCAAGTAAATCCAAGAAAAACAAAAAATACAGCGATAAAATCACTGTATTTTATATGTTGCTGATTTGGTTATTTTTTATTATTGAATCCGAAAAAATCGTAACCACTGACTTTGTGGCCGCAGATAAGGGTCGCGATTGCGGATAGCGTTTTGTACATCGTTCCTGAATATTCGAATTGATCGGGGGTGACAACGGTTACAACGTGTTCGGTACCCTTAAATTTTTTTGATAATCGCGTTCCTGGTTTCATATGATATTTGGTGTTATTGGCATTCGGATGGAAATATAAAAAGCAATACGAAGCCGGTGTTCCGGTTGACCGAATTAAACGTACAGAACATCGTGCCGACAGAACGGTGTAAAAAAGGGGGGTGATGGCTACACCAGAGTCAATGCATGAAAAATCCCGCAGAACCGCGGGCTTTTTATCCGTATCGGCATAT
>CAMVAB010000055.1 GCA_947165335.1 uncultured Pseudomonadota bacterium
ATTGCCAAATATTGCCCAAATGGGGTGGAATATAAGAAACTTGGTGAATTGCTTGATTATGAACAGCCGTCAAAATATATTGTTGAATCGACTAAATATGAAGATTCAGGGATTCCTGTTTTAACAGCAGGTCAAACATTTATTCTTGGTTATACATCTGAACAAAACGGCATATTTAGGGCATCAAAAGATAATCCTGTAATTATTTTTGATGATTTTACAACATCAAACCATTGGGTCGATTTTGATTTCAAAGTCAAATCATCGGCAATGAAAATGTTGAGACCGTATATTGGAAGTAAAATTTGTTTCAAATATGTATTTTATATTATGAATTCCATAAAATATAGTTCATTGGAGCATTCAAGAAAATGGATTTCTGTATTTGCCAATATGCAAGTTCCTGTTCCACCATTACCTGTTCAGGAAGAGATTGTTAATATACTAGATTCTTTCACATTATTGGAAGCGGAGCTGGAAGCGGAGCTGGAAGCGGAGCTGGAAGCCAGAAAAAAACAATACGAACATTATCGTGATAAGTTATTGAATTTTACTGATATTTCACAGGGGGGGGTACGGACGATGACGCTTTGTGAGATTTGTGTTAGACATTCTGGAACAAACATAACAGCAGAGAAAATGAAAGCTTTACACAAGGATAACGCACCTGTAAGGATTTTTGCTGGCGGTAGTACTTTTGCAGATGTTGAGTATAGTGATATTCCAGAAAAGGACATTGTTAGTATTCCAAGTATAATCGTAAAATCACGTGGTTATATTGGGTTTGAATATTATGAAAAACCATTTAGTCATAAAAACGAATTTTGGTCTTATAGTGTTGTTGATGATACTGTAAATCAGAAATATTTGTATTATTATCTTGTAAATAAATCTGATTATTTTCAAAAGTTAGCTAGAGCAAATTCCGTAAAGATACCTCAGTTGTGTGTAAAAAATACAGACGATTTACAAATTCCTATTCCACCGCTTGAAGAACAAGAACGCATCGTTTCCATATTGGATAAATTTGATGCATTGGTGAATGATATATCTGATGGTTTGCCCGCGGAAATAAACGCACGTCGCCAACAGTATGAGTATTATAGGGACAAATTATTAAACTTTGAACCAATTGCTGCATAACAAAAGGAATGATTATGGTAAATTATAGTGTTGTTGCAGAAAATAAAGAATCCACCGTTGTGGCACAGTATAAGCCCACAAATGGCCGTGAAACAACATACCAATCCGAAGCGGAATTGGAAAAGACGTTTATCAAGCAATTGGTAAAACAGGCCTATGACTATTTGCCAATCCACAGCGAAGACGATTTAATAAACAACCTGCGTCACCAATTGGAATTGCTGAATGATTATAAATTTACAGATAACGAATGGGAAAACTTTTTCAAACAAAACATTGCTAACCAGGCCAATGGTATCAAAGAAAAGACCGCAATGTTGCAACGTGATGGCCACATTCAATTGCTGACATGTGATGATGGCACCACTAAAGACATTTATTTGCTGGATAAAAAAGATATTCACAATAACCGCCTGCAAGTTATAAACCAGTATTCAACCGATGCTGGGGTTCACGAAAATCGTTATGACGTAACCGTATTGGTTAATGGTTTGCCAATGGTTCATATTGAATTAAAACGTCGTGGTGTGGATATTAAGCAGGCATTTAACCAAATCAACCGTTATCAACAAGATAGTTTCTGGACAGGTTGCGGATTGTATCAGTATATCCAGATATTTGTTATATCAAATGGCACATACACCAAATATTATAGCAATACAACACGTGACCTGCATATAAATGAAGCCAAGAATAATTCAACCACACCACGCAAGAAAACCAGTGACAGTTTTGAATTCACATCTTGGTGGGCTGATGCCACAAATATGCCAATCACTGACCTGATGGACTTTGCCAAGACATTCTTTGCCAAACACACCATTTTGAACATTTTAACCCAGTATTGCGTGTTTAATGCTGATGACCACCTGTTGGTTATGCGTCCGTATCAAATCGTTGCCACGGAACGAATTTTGAACAAAATCAAGGTATCTTCAAATTATAAGCAATATGGTTCTGTGGATGCTGGTGGTTATATCTGGCACACCACAGGGTCTGGTAAAACCCTGACCAGTTTCAAAACAGCACAATTGGCCAGCGCAATGCCAGAAATAGACAAAGTATTGTTTGTGGTTGACCGTCGTGATTTGGACTATCAAACAATGCAGGAATATGACCGTTTTGAAAAAGGTGCGGCCAACAGTAATACCAGCACCGCTGTATTAAAACGTCAATTGGAAGATTCCAATGCAAGGATTATAATCACAACAATTCAAAAACTGTCCCTGTTCATTGAAAAGAATCCAAAGCATCCTGTATTTGATAAACACCTTGTTTTGATATTTGACGAATGCCATCGTTCCCATTTTGGTATTGCCCACGAACAGATTGTGAAAGCATTCAAAAAATATCACCTGTTTGGCTTCACTGGAACACCTATATTTGCACAAAATGCCAGTGCTGGTGGCAAAGCACATTTGAAAACCACAGACCAAGCATTTGGGGAACGTCTGCACGTGTATAGCATTGTGGATGCAATTCGTGATAAAAATGTTTTGCCGTTCAAGGTTGATTATGTTGGAACTGTGAAATGCAAGAACGCAGAAAACATTGAAGATAAAAAGATAAGTGACATTGACCGTGAAAAGGTTTTAATGGCCCCAGAACGCATTTCTAACAACGTAGGATACATATTAAACAATTTTAATACCAAGACCAAGCGGAACGATAAATCGTTCATTTACAGCATTGTAACAAACGTTGAAAAGGTGGCCAGCGCAAAAGACCGCAACAAGATTGAAAAAGTTAAACAAGCAATTCGTATGTCTGGGTTCAATTCTATATTTGCGGTGCAATCCATTCCAATGGCACGTCTGTATTATAACGAATTCAAAAAGCAGATGGCCGAACACCCTGAAAAAGGGTTAAAGATTGCCACCATATTCAGTTTTGCCGCAAATGGTGACGAATATTCTGATGACGGTATGTTTGATGAAAACCCAGAAAGCACAGGTGCATTGGATGCAACGTCACGCGAATTCTTGGAATCTGCTATTGACGATTATAACAAAATGTTTGGCACCAGTTATGATACGTCCAGCGACAAATTCCAGAATTATTATAAAGACGTTTCACTTCGTATGAAAAACCGTGAAATTGACCTGCTGATTGTGGTTAATATGTTCCTGACAGGATTTGATGCCACGACATTAAACACGTTGTGGGTTGATAAAAACTTACGTATGCACGGTTTGTTGCAGGCATTTTCACGCACCAACCGTATATTGAATTCTATCAAGACACACGGGAACATTGTTTGCTTCCGCAATCTTGAAAAGGCAACCAATGAAAGTTTGGCCCTGTTCGGTGATAAAGATGCCGCAGGTGTCGTGTTATTAAAGACCTTTGACGAATATTACAATGGTTATGAAGACAAGGGAAAACAAGTCCCAGGGTATAAAGAATTGGTTGATGAACTGTTGGAAAAATTCCCAATTGGCAAAATGATTCTTGGTGAAACCGCAGAAAAAGAATTCGTGCGTTTGTATAGTGCAATTATCCGTTTAAGCAATGTTCTGGCTTCGTTTGACGAATTTGCGGGCAAACAGATATTAACAGAACGTGATATCCAAGATTATGCCAGTATGTATATTGAAATGCACAGCAAATATGTCAGAACCAAGGAAGCAGAAAAAGAAAATATCAACGACGACTTGGTATTTGAAATGGAACTTATCAAGCAGATAGAAGTGAATATTGACTATATTCTGGCCTTGGTTAAACAGTATCACGACAAGAATTGCCAAGACAAAGAAATCAGGGTTTCAATTGAACGTGCAATAGATGCCAGTGTTGATTTGCGTAACAAGAAAGACCTGATTATGCAGTTTATAGATTCTTTGACCCCAGATTCTGTTGTGGACAGAGATTGGTTGGTGTTCGTGAATGAAGCCAAAATATCTGAATTGAACAAGATTATTGACCAAGAAAACTTAAACAAAGAAGAAACATACACGTTCATCAGGAATTCGTTCCGCAATGGTTCAGTGCAGACAAATGGCCAAGACATTGAAAAGGTTTTGCCACCAATGTCACGTTTTGATAAATCTGCAAATCGCACCCAGCGCAAACACAATATCATAACACGTCTGCTGGAATTCTTTGACAGATTCTTTGGCATATCCAATGGTGAATTTTAAGGGGGCATAACAACATATGATATACAATTATCATAATTGCAACACAGCACACGCAGTGGGTGAAATGCAAAAGCAAGAAGAAGCCGAAAGACGTGTGCAATTGGCCAAAGAACAGAAAAAAGATGCCTATGACGCAGAAATGAAATCATTGGCCGAACAGAATTTGCAAGCCACAATTAAAAACCAACGCATCGCAAATAAAACTTTCTGGGTTGCCGTTGGTTCTGGTATAATTGGCTTGATAGCACTTGTTATGCAAATAGTAATTCAAATAATAAAGGGGTAAATAATGGCAAAAGGCGTTCTTTATATTATGAGCACACCTATGGATGGTATAATTAAAATAGGCACCGCAGAAACAAAACAATATAAAGAACGTATGCGGCACCTTTCAACCAATGGTTATGCAAATGTTAATGCCTTGCAACCATACTTTGCAACAGAAGTTGATAACTATAAAGAACTAGAAAATTTGCTAAAAGATTTATTTGTTTTTATTCGCCCTGGTAAGAAAGAACTGTATTCAATGGAACCAGACCTTGCAAAACAGTTATTGTTGGCATTTTCTGGTAAAGTGATTTTCCCAAAAGATGGGGCATCCAACGCAACACAAATTAAACAAATTGCAAAAATACGCAAACAAGGTGAATTATTCAATATGTATAGCCGTGGCATAAAGAAAGGTGATATTTTAACATTTGTTGGAAACCCAGATATCAAAGTCAAAGTCGTTAATGAAAGAGATGTTGAATATAATGGTGCCACATATAAATTGTCACCGTTGGCATTGAAACTTTACACGGAAATGGGTAAAGCCAACAAAAGTGGTGCGTATCAAGGTGCAAGTTGTTTCAAATTCAATGGCACTATATTAACCAAATTGCCATTGAAAAACTAGGTGTCACCCCACCCACCACCCATAGATGTCACGCTAAATTCTGGTGCCGCATAAAAAGAATGCTTTTTTTTATTGTATCACTGTTTGTAATAAACTATAATAATGTGTGAAACCAGACGGCAATATCCCAAAAAACATATTGTCGTTGAAACAGTGAAACCAAAGGACTAACAAAAGAACAAACAATTTTCTTGGGATACCAGTGGGATTTATCAAATCACAATTTATAAAAATTGCTGAAACTTGATAAAACATAACCTGTTGATTTATGTGTTATATTGTGTGTTGGTATCTTATGTTTTTTTATCTGGCCAATGCTGTTAATCCGTATGTTAGCGATTTGTTATCATTTTTATAAAAATCAAAGAAATATTTTCT
>CAMVAB010000056.1 GCA_947165335.1 uncultured Pseudomonadota bacterium
ACAACCAACATACGCGAAGCATCACGATCATGCAACGGATGTGACGCAATTAATTCAGGTGGTAATTCAAAATCAAAATCAGAGGTGTGATACATTTTATCTTTGTTTTATCTTTAATAATTTTTGTATGCGGCGATTGTTTTTTTGTTCCATGTATTTACTAACCCGCTGCATGCGAACCCTGGCAGGACCAGACAACCCACAAATAGGAGTAAGCATATTGTAAGGGCCCGTAGGATAATATCCATAAACATGTAATTCTTGCTGTAAATCTTTGTACCATTTTGGAATCAAATCGACAGCTTTTTTACCTGAAAGAGAGATAATAGAGCTTTTTGAAAACGCATGATTTTTATTCCATCCAGAATTTGCAGGTATATAATAAGTTCTGTTTCCTCTATGTTGTGCAGCAGTTATATCAAAACAAATTGTACCATGCATTGCTGCGTCCACATTTTGATATACAAAAACATTCGTTCCACATTCTTGCAAATCGATAGGAACATATCCAATACCACTAACATAAGTTTTTTTGTCTGCGTTTTTTACAATACAATTGCAATCTATTATATATTCCACATTATATTTGCCGTTGTTTGCGATTACATACAGCAAATTATCTCGCTTGCTTTTAACATGTCCAGAAATTATTTTTTTTGTTGTATTTGCTACCATTGTGTGCTCTTTTATTTAAACTCTAATCCTTGGTCAGTGTAATTTTCTGCCACTTCTTCCCAGTTTTCTTCGACCCTTACAAATAAATGCAATCTGGCGTTTACACCCCATTGGTCTTGGATATCGTGACGGGCCGCCGTTCCAATGCGTTTTAATTGTTCACCACCACGACCAACAACAATCTTTTTGTGGGCGTCGTTCTGAACAACAATTTTTTGATATATTTCCAAAACGCCCTCATCATCTGTTTCTACTTTTTCAGTGACAACATTGATATGATATGGCAATTCTTGGTGAATATATTTATAAATCTTTTCACGTGTCAATTCTGCCAAATATAGCATATCAGGCACATCAACCGCATCTTTATCTTCAAACAAATATGGCGATTGTGGCATAACAGCGGACAGCGATTCTAACATTTGTTCAACACCGTCATTTTTAAGCGCAGATATCATAAATATTTCTTTGAATTCAGCCATTTGTGAAAGTTCTGCAACCATTGGCAACAAAACAGATTTAGCAATTGCATCAACCTTGTTCAACGCTACAAATAAATTCTTGTGGTCTTTGATTTTTTCAATCAAATCACGAACAGTTTGGGTTATACCCTTTTGAGCATCTATAACTAACAAAACTGCATCTGCATCATCCAGCGCAGACATCGCAGCACTAACCATAGCCCTGTCTAATCTGCGAGACGGCTTAAAAACGCCCGGTGTATCAACAAAAACCAGCTGTCTATCACCAACCATCTTGATTGCGCGCAGACGCGTGCGTGTCGTTTGAACTTTGTGTGAAACAATAGATACTTTGCGCCCCATAATTTGGTTCATCAAAGTTGATTTACCGGCATTTGTCGGTCCAATAATTGCTATAAATCCTGAATATGTCTTTGTCATACCCAGAAAGATAGCACAGGATTTTGAAAACTCAACAAAAAAACCTTGCAAAATCAACATTTAAATGTAAATATGACCGGTGAGAGAGGACAAGCAATTAAGGAAATGTAAAATGCAATTAACTGGTCCTGAAATTTTAAGACAAATGAGTCTTAACAACCCTCGCAACAAAGATGAAGAACACCCATACGGAAAACCAAATATCATAATTGACCCTTTCGATGAAAGATGTTTGGGATCTAACAGTTATGATTTACATCTGTCGCCGAAAATGAAAGTGTATAAGAACACTGTTCCATATGGTATGGTGCCAGCAATAGTATATAAACCTGGCAGACAATATACTATGGAAGATTGGTTTTCATGGAAATGTCGCGATAGATATGATGATAGAAACGATACATATGCGAAATACCTGAAAGGCGACCAGGAATATGATTTTCGCAACCCTAAATTCTTAATTGACCCAACAAAAGCAAATGAAACTATTGAATTTGAAATACCTGAAACAGGGGTAATATTAAACCCTCAATTTGGTTATTTGGCATCTACTGTTGAATATACTGAAACATATAATTTGTTTCCTTATATTGATGGAAAGTCAAGTTTAGGTCGCAATTTCATATTAAATCACCATACAGCAGGTCGTGGCGACGATGGTTTCCGCGGAACTTGGACACTTGAAATTCGTGTTTTGTTCCCGACAGTTGTTTATCCATATATGCGAATTGGTCAGATATATTATGAAAAATTTGATGGGGAACAAAAACCATATCACAAAAACCCAAGCAGTCATTATGACAGACAAAGCGGTCCAACACCTGCCGCCCCTGTTCCTGTTGATTTGTTTATCAAAGACTTGGTTCAAAACAAAAGATAAAAAGGATTAAAAATGGATAGTTGGGAACAACAATCAGAAAAACAGATTCAACAAAAAGCGGTGCACAATAACCAAGATGTAAGCGTTGTGGAAGTAAAAAATGCCTTTACAGGTGAAACAATGTTTATACTTAAATCTAAATTAAACGAATTTAATCACAAAATTGAAAAAGACGGCACTATAGTTTTTTTACCTGGGAAAAGGCCTGATAATTCACACAACGAACGTGGTTGTTCGATATTTATATTCTTGTTTATTACATCTTTGGCAATACTTGGTGGTTTTATTATCAAGAAAGAATTCAAAGCAAACAAACACCACATAAACACTATATCCGGCATATATCAAGACGATAAAAGAATCATTATTTCAGATGTTAACACAAAAGAAGAACGTTTAATTGAATATAGTGGTTACAAGAATAAATTTGCTAAACAAAACCAATTACCAGATTTTGAAGAACAGGTAAATAAATCTAAGGTTGGTGACACCGTAATATTTGTTTCACCAGATTATGAAACCAGAAGAAAATTTGTTCTCGATGAAAAAAACAGATTACATTTGAACAAAGATTCTATCATAATGCGCACAATGCAAAACATTAAACAAAAATAAAAACTGCCGTTTGGCAGTTTTTATTTTAACTTTTTCGTCCATTCGTTGTCTGGGAAATTTTTCCGCAACATTTTTGCATACCCATCTGCCTGATCTGGTAAACCAATTGCAGTATAACATTCGGTTAATCTGAACATTGCCTCTGGTGTCATAACTGTTTCTTGGGCAGTGGCGACAACAGATTGAAGACGCGTAATTGCCGACGGCCAATTTTTTTGGTTCATATCATTACGCGCGGCATACATAACCTTGCCTGCTATGTAATTTTTCAAGATAAGTATTTTATTTTCGGCATTTTTCGCGTATTCAGATGACGGGAAACGGTCAACCAATTGTTGGAATTGTTGCAAGGCGTATGCAGACATACCCGGATCGCGTCGAACATCACTGACCTGGCGATAATAGCACATGCCGCGCAAATACATCATATATGGAACATCCCTGTGTCCCGGATGAAAACGCATATATCGATCAATTGCCAATATAGCACCCGAAAAATCTTTATCCAAATATCTTGAATACGCCATCATAACCAGCGCATCCGCAGCCCATGGACTGGCTGGATATTGCGCTTCGGCTGTTTGGAATAATTCAGCCGCTTCTTCGTAATTTTTATCATTAAATTCTTTGTATGCTTCTTGGTAAATTTCTTCGATTGGGCGTTCAGGTTTAATCTCTTCACCGCCACCACATGCTGCCAGCATCCCACAAAGACCAAATAATAAAACTATTTTTTTCATACTTGAATTTCCTTAACTATTCGCAGTATAATGAAAGGCGTAAAAAAATAAAAGCAAAAAATAGGTTTAATTATGAAATTAGGAAAAAATATATTCGGTGTTGGTGCAATGACAGGCATAAGCCGTATTTTCGGTTTTATTCGCGATATGTTGATTGCGCGATTTATCGGCGCAGGACGTTTATCTGATATCTTTTTTGCGGCATTCAAATTACCAAACCTGTTTCGTGATTTGTTGGGTGAAGGCGCCCTTTCCGCTATATTTATTCCAATGTATACAGATATGAAGAAAGACGAAGGTTTTGCTAAAAACGTATTTTCATGGTTAATGGTCATTTTATTAGGATTGACCATTGTATTTGAAATATTTATGCCTCTTGTTATTTGGGCATTGGCTCCTGGCTTCTCGGAAGACCCTGGCAAAATGCAATTAACTGTCACTATTGCCCGCATAATGTTCTTTTATGTTATTTTCATTTGTGGTGCAGCGTTTTTATCTGCCGTATTAAACGCACATTCAAGATTCTTGCTGGCCGCGTTTATGCCAGTTATGCTAAACATTATGTTGATTTGTGCACTGATTGCGTCCATTTGGTATGGGAACCAATATATTATTTACGTAATGGCGGCAACCGTCGTGTTATCTGGAATATTCCAATTCTTTATCATGTGGCAACGCATACGCAGCAAACATTTCGGTCTGCGGTTAATAGTGCCACATTGGAACAGCCAAATAAAAAGTATGTTTAAACGCTTTGGGGTAAGTTTAGTTGGTTCTGGATTTTATCAAATCACAATCATAGTTGGAACATTAGTAGCGAGCTGGCAATCAGGCGCTGTATCATGGCTTTATTATTCAGATCGTATGGTTCAATTACCTTTTGCTATGATTGGTCTGGCCGTTGGAACCGTTTTGATTTCTTCTATATCCAAAGCATTAACTGACGGCAACATGCGCAGCGTTCATTTGCAACAAAATTCATCCATGCGTCGTTCTATGATGTTAATTGTTCCGTGTATGGTTGGTTTGTTTGTATTAGCAGAGCCCATTATTCGCATATTATTTCAACATGGCGCATGGACACCCGAATCAACACAGGCTGTTGCGCTGGCAATTCAAATACAATGTTTGGTATTGCCTGCAATGTTAATAAGTCAGATTTACAGTAAAACATTATATGCATCCCAGGATGTTGCAACTCCTGTTCGCACAAGTATGATTTCATTAGGTATTGCAACCGTAATTTATTTGGCGCTGTTCCCTGTGATTGGTTATTTATCGATTCCGGTTGGTGTTGTCATAAGTGGTTATGTTAAAAACTATCTTTTGGGACGCGTATGTCGCCAACGCGGATTAGTAAAAACAGACAGAAAGACTATATTTGCAATTATATCTTTTTGTATAGTCGCTGTGGTTATGGGCGCCATATTATCAAGTGTTTATGTTGCTAATGTTTGGTGGCTGTGTATTGTTATTGCTATGTTTGGTGTTTTATATTT
>CAMVAB010000057.1 GCA_947165335.1 uncultured Pseudomonadota bacterium
TAAACACGCGATTGTTGATAATATTATCTTACAAAGACACCCGTGTGTGTGTGTGCTGCTTTCCGCGCATTTGAACATTTTTCCCTCCATTCTCTTTTTTTCCTGACCACCCCCCCGTCCGCTTCGCGTCCCTGGTTCTCCCTTTTTGGGGAATGCGGCGCATCGCGCCGAGGGGGGTTGGATTATTTTCCTTATCTCTCCCTTATTATATCACGAATCGGGGGTCCAAAAAAAGAGAAAAAATTTTATTGTTTATCCCAATAACACACAACCTTGGCATGTTCGATTTCTTCAGTCATAATTTTATGATGTGAAATATCAGCCTCTTTTGCAACTTCTATACGCACAGTTGGAGTGTTAGGATTTATTTCATGTTCAAAATAAATATCTATGCCACGCAATTTGTGTTGATTGCGATATTCAAAACCAACGCTTTCAGTTGCCCATACTGCATATACTGCATTGTTTATATGCTGATTGACATCGATATCATCAAAACGACATGCCATTACATGCGTTTTTGTTGGAATAAAATCAGATGCTTTGTCAAAATCACGATCCCATACACGTTCTGGCAAACCATTCCAATTTGGAAAATAATCAGATATTCTGACCGGGCGGCGCGAATTTAAATCTATCAACACCCATTGTGATATTGCGCGGATTTTTAATTTACCGTCTTTGTCCCGAATTTCAAAATCACGTTCAGATCGAACAGCACCCGTATTGGATGGCCATGTAGAATAAACCAAAACTTCGTCGCTGCGCGGCATATCAATAATATCAACGAAAATATGAGTCAAAACCCATGCGATATTTTTTTCCGAACAAACATCACGACCTACACCCAATATATCTGCGTGTTTACCAGCCAAACCCTGTAATTCATTCATTAAAGTGATTGGACGCATAAATCCATATCGGTCACATTGATAAGATTTTAAATAATGTTCTTCGATCAGTTTGGTTACCATATTATTCCCTCTTCATAATATGATTATTATCCGTTATTTTGTGCAACAACGAAATCTGTTTCTTTTCCTAGGATAATTTCATTTGCACGTGCAGCAGATTTAATCAGACCATGTAAAATTTCTGGTGTGTCTGACGGTATAGTCAATGATTCCAATTTTGCACCATTACCAACTTTTCTGTCAGTTCTTAATCCGCGAACATTTTTCAAAATATCCAGCGCAATTTGCATTTTATCAACATCAGTATTGTATTCTTCTTTGACCGATGGATATGCGGTCAAATGTAATGTGTCGCCACCTTCCGTATCTTTGTAAATCTTTTGCCATAATTCTTCGGTGATAAAAGGAATAAACGGTGCATACAAACCAATTATAGCGCGCAATACTGTATATAATGTCCATTGTGCAGACAATTTTGATTCAGCGCTATATTTTTCAGGTGCCCAAAATCTGTCTTTGATAAATTCCAAATATTGATCACAGAATATATCCCAAAAGAAACTATCGATTGCAGCACGCGAATTATAGTTATCATATTTATCCAAATTTCTGCGTGTCTCAAGAATTGTTTTGTTCAATTCCGATAGCACCCATCTATCTTCGATAAATCTGTCAGCAACTGGAATTTCTTTTGCGGTTTTTGGATCAAAGTCAGTTAAGTTCATCAAAACATATTTTGACGCGTTCCATAATTTTGTCAGCAACTTAGAACCACGTTTAACTTCATCATCACTGTAACGCAAACTTGTTCCAATTGGCGCAGTTGCAATCCAATAACGCAAAGCATCAACACCAAATTTGTTAACTGTATCTAATGGGTCGGTACCATTACCCTTGGTCTTGGACATTTTTTGTCCCTTGGAATCTAAAACAAGGCCATGGAAATTAACAGTATGGAAAGGAACATCGCCCATTACATAAATTCCCATCATTATCATACGCGCAACCCAGAAAAAGATAATGTCTGCACCGGTGTATAATAAATCTGTTGGATAATATTTCTTTAATTCGGCTGTCACATCTGGCCAACCCAGTGTTGAAAATGGCCATAATCCTGATGAAAACCAAGTGTCCAAAACATCCGCGTCGCGTGTTAATGTTTTTCCGCCAGATTGTTTAACGGCTTCTTCTTCTGTTTCTGCAACATAAACATTACCGTCCGCGTCATACCATGCTGGGATATGATGTCCCCACCATAATTGGCGAGATATTGTCCACGGACGAATTTCTTTCATCCACGCCATAAATAAATTATATCTGTGGTCTGGTAAAAACTTTATCTTGCCTTCTTCAACCGCTTTGATTGCAGGTTCTGCTAATTTCTTGGCATCAACAAACCATTGTGTAGTCAACATAGGTTCCACAGGCACACCACCACGTTCTGAATAAGGTGTTGGAATAATTTTATCTTCTATTTTTACCATTAAACCTGCTGCTTCGATATCTTCGATAACGGCTTTACGTGCTTCATATCTGTCCATTCCCCAATATTTTTCTGGAACAGGTGCTTCCGAAATCATTTTTGCAGACGGCGTTAAAATACAAACAGGTGTTAAATTATGACGCAAACCAACCTCGTAATCATCAAAGTCATGTGCTGGTGTAATCTTCACAGCCCCAGTTCCTTTTTCAGGATCGGCGTGTTCATCCGCAACAATTGGAATTTCAATATCTGTTAATGGAATTATCGCTGTTTTTCCAATCAAATGTTTTAACTTTTCATTTTCAGGGTGAACTGCGATTGCTTTATCACCAAACAAAGTTTCAGGACGCGTTGTTGCAATTTCAATAAAACCACCATCTTTTAATGGATAATTGAAATAGTAAAATTTACCATGTTCTTCACGTGTTTCAATTTCCAAATCTGAAACAGATGTTTGTTGCTTTGGACACCAATTAACAAGACGCTTTTCACGATAGATTAAACCTTCGTTATACATTTTAACAAACAGTTGTGTAACAGCGCGGGACAAACCTTCGTCCATTGTAAATCTTTCGCGTTTCCATACAGGTGTCACACCCAAAATATGTAATTGGTTCATAATTTGGCCACCCTTGTCCGCTTTCCAACGCCACGCATAATCTAACTTTTCATCCAAAGAAAGCCCATGTGGATTTATACCACGTTTAGATAAATCACGTTCAACCAATAATTGCGTTGCAATAGATGCATGATCGGTTCCAGGCTGCCATAAAACATCGAATCCATTCATTCTTTTATAACGGCAAACAATATCTGTTAACACGTTATCCAAAGCATGTCCCATATGTAAATTACCAGTCACATTTGGTGGTGGCATCATGACACAGAAAGATTTTTTATTTGAATTTACATCATTATCCCAAAAATGGTTTTCATCCCAAAATTTTTGGATATTTGTTTCCAATTCACGTGTGTCTATATTTTTGCCTAATTCGATGTTCATAATAATCCTCGTATTTTTGCCTTTCAAATTTTACACAATAAAATCATAAAATCAAGTAAATGAGCGAAAAACGTTCCTAGTGCAAAAACGCACCCAAAAGCATATGATTTATACATAAAATCGGGGGCAAAAATGAATAAAATTGTAAAAATGTTAATCAAAGAAATTATTCATAATAACATTGTTATACATACAAAAACACCATCGGGCGATAAATATGCAATTTTTGATAAAAATCGTAATGAAATTTTGTCTGTAATTGACGGTTGGGCAACAAACTATTACAGCATCTATGTAAACAACAAAAATATATTGTCTGTGCGATGGGACGAAACAAATTCAAGACCATTAACGAAAGATCAAAAAGATATGATTGATATAATTAACGCAATGAAAGAAAAAATAGATCTTCAAGAAACAGCGCAATCAATGAACGGACACGAACTTGAAATTGCAAATTTTTTACAACAATCTTTATGCACAATAAAACATTAAATCGCATGAACAACGCGACAGAAAGAAACCGCGTATACGGCGGATGCACCCGCTTTGCGCAAAACACGATTTAATTCATAAAATGTTGCACCGCTCGTCATAACATCATCAACAAGTAAAATCTTTTTACCCGATATATTTTTATTTTTTACGACATTAAAAACGCCATGTACATTTTCCCGTCTTTGTTTAGATGTTTTGTGTCCCATGTCTTCTTTGTATTTGCGCGCCACAGAATCAACATCCAAAATCGCATTAAAATGTTTAGCAATCGGTCGTGCAAGTAATGTTGCCTGGTTATACCCACGCTTGAACAATCTTTTGTATGCTAACGGCACAGGCATAACAACATCAATATCTAAATTTAAATCACGCAAACAATTTATCATGGCTTTCGACATTAATATTTGATATTTCAAAGCAGACGCATGTTTAAATGGCAACATTATATTTTTCGAAACATCATCATATACACATGCAGACCGTATAAAATCTAAATCACATTCACCCGATGCGCAATGCGGACAAAGGGGTTTATCGCCCAAATCAAGATCCGCAGGAAACGGATATCCACATTTAAAACATTTTGGATTTGAAATCCAATTAAACTTTGCCCAACATTTACCACATAAATTACCATGCGAATCGACACTTTCGCCACATATTGGACACAATGGTGGATAAATAAAATCAAGAAAAGATTTAAATAAATTTACCACGACATACTTTTGTATGTTTTACTTGATACAGCATCACCAAATTTATTGCGTTTCTGTTGTGTCAAAGATTCAAAAGCATCATTTGAAATTATACGCAAAACAAACGCATCACTATCGCGTTGTGATAACACCGGAACAATTCTTTGTTCAGCAATACCAGAATCGCGTAAAACCTGTTCAATTATAGCCAAACGGCGCGAAGCCAATTTACGTGCGTCTTTGCTTTGTGTTGCAGATTCAGGAATCGCAATCTGTACAGCGCGTTTTGGATTATTTGCAACAATCGATGCAGTTTCACTTAACAAAGTATAATTTTCACGTGAAATACTTGAATCCCCATCAAGAAAAGATATTTTTATTTCGAGTGGGCGAACACCTGCATCCATTTCTGAAATATCGCGTTGCGCAGAAAAACCTTCGATAGATGTTGACATATCACTTACTTCATCATAACGATTGTCCATTTGGTAAGTTGATAAATGTTTATTTTCAGAAAGGTATGTTTTCTTGAACGCTTTCTTTAATTCATTTGGTGACATCTTTGACATTTCATTAACAGATGTCAATTTTGGTTCTGCGACTTCACTTGTTGTTGTGCGTGCAATGTTTTGTGTTTCTGGTTTTACAACTTCACGACGAACTGATACGCCACGACTTTCGTTTACACT
>CAMVAB010000058.1 GCA_947165335.1 uncultured Pseudomonadota bacterium
AAACGTGTGATTGCAGGTGGCGTATTAGTTGGTGCCGGAACAGTGATTGGTGTTGGCGGAAATATGTTGTTAAACAATGATGAAATCAAAGAAAAAATAAAAGAATTAAAAGAAAAACGCGACGATAAAAAAGAAGAAAAAGCTTTGAAAAAATTGAAAGACTGTTTGAAAGAAGGCGGTGCGACAAACACAGATTCTTTATCTTTCACTACATTTAAACCAAGTGTGTTAAATTTAAATAAAATCAAATGTGACAGCGACGAATGGAAAAAAGCTATAGACGGTAGGGATGCAAAAGATTTGATTATAGATGGAGATGATGAAACTTCTTATGCGCAATCATATTCAAATTTCCTTTATGGCGAAGACGATAATAAACAAACTAATATTGCTGATATATTATTTAAGAACATAAAAAAATAAAAAACACCCGCGATTGCGGGTGTTTTAATTTGCGATAACAGGCGAAATGTTTTGCGACACCCCGCCGTTCCGGCACCCCTCTAGCCAGAGGGGAACTATTATTCTGCTTTTGCTTCAGTTGCTTCTTGGGCAACTGGTGCAGATTCTTCTGCAGGTTTTTCTTCAGCAACTGGTGCTTCGGCTTCTTCTTCAATTTTCTTTGTGCCGAAAGTCAAAGTTTTACCAGCAACCAATGCATCGATTTCATCTTGGGTTTGTGCAACGTAAATCTTTACATCGACGATAACATCTGGATGTAATGCGATTTTTGTATCAAATGCACCTACTGATTTGATTGGTGAACCCAACAAAACCTGAGCAGATTCAACGTTAACGCCTGCGACTTCTTTCAATTCGCGTGCGATATCACGTGAAGATACAGAACCATACAATTGACCTGTATCACCAGCCTGACGGATCATATGCAATTTTGCATTTTTAACCGCGCTAACTTTTGATTCAGCATCTTTCTTTGCTTTTTCATGACGAGCGACCAATTCGGCTTTCTTAGCTTCGAACAAAGCGATGTTTTCTTTTGTGCAACGCATTGCTTTGTTGTTTGGTAACAAATAGTTACGAGCATAACCTGTTTTAACTTCAACAGTGTCGCCGATGTTGCCTAATTTTGTAATTTTTTCTGTTAAGATTACTTTCATTTTATCTGTCCTTTATTTAATAAAGTTAGAGATTAACCCAAATTGTTGCGAACAAATGGCATTAATCCCAAATGACGTGCACGTTTAATGGCTGTTGCCAATGCACGTTGATCTTTCTGTGAAACCCCAGATATACGAGATGGAACGATTTTTCCGCGTTCTGTGATATAATGGGACAATAATTTCACATCTTTATAGTCAATAACCTTGCCCTTTAATGGGTTTGATTTTTTACGATAAATTGCTGCACGTACTGCCATTATGCCACCTCTTCTTCTGTAGATTTTTTCATCATGATAGATGGTGTTTTTGACAATTCTTCAACGCGAACGTTCAAGAAACGAATAACATCTTCATCTATGCGGGAACGACGTTCCAATTCTGTGATTTGTGAACCTGGCAATTCAATGTTCAACATAACGTAGTGAGCCTTGCGGTTTTTACGAATGATGTATGCCAAATTACGCAATCCCCAAAATTCAGTGGATTTAACATCCCCACCCAATTCTTTGATAATTTGTGTAAATTTATCCGCTTTTTCTTTAACCTGCGGTTCGGTCAAGTCCTGACGAAAGACCAGGACGCTTTCATAATAAGCCATTTTATTTCCTTTGGTTTATACAGCCGACAAGCCCATCTTGCCAGCAGGAACATCCCCCATTATGAAGATTTTTTGTAAAAATGCAAGTATTTTTATGACGTTATATAATATATGTATTAAAACCCTGTTGACACGAGATTAAATTTTTTACTAAGATTATCATAACGAGAGACAAAAAAACACATGAAACGGTTTCACAGAAATCTTAATATTATGTCTGTAACAACAGCTGCTTTGCTGGTGTTGGCGCTGTTTTTCTGGCGTACTGTGTTGAATATTGCGATTACAAATATCTTGCTTAATGGGATCATAATTGGAACAACAATTTTTGGAATTGGACTTTGTTTTGTGAATATGTTCAATTTGTTGCCTGAATACAAATGGTTGCACGCTTATTTCGCAGGTCGCGCAGATACTGGTTTCGCACCGAAACTTTTGCGCCCTATTTCCATGGCGCTGCATAATAAACATATTCATATTACAACGGGTTCTTTGACTGAATTGCTTGATTTGGTTGCGTCCCGCATTGAAGACGAACGCGATTGGATACGTTATATTACAAATACTTTGATTTTCCTGGGGTTGCTGGGGACATTTTGGGGATTAATTTTGACGGTGGGCGGTTTTGCTGAATTGTTAATGAATCTTGATTTTGCGAACGAATATGTTTTACAGGAAATGCAAATTGGTATGGCGGGTCCATTATCGGGTATGGCGACTGCGTTTACAAGTTCGCTGCTTGGCCTGGCGGGCAGTTTGATTGTTGGGTTTTTGGGGCTGCAATTACAATTCGCTCAAAATACTATGTTCACAGAATTAACTGATTTTATGACTCAATATGTTTTACAAAAACCAGGAAATGATAAAACAAGTGAAATTGCCGAAAGCGCGCCTGTATCTGAATCAGTGTATACAAAGATTTCACATATTTATGATGCGTTTGTGGCTGCTGGATACGATGTTCGTGATTTAATAAGAATTGATGGCAAATCGCCTGCTGTCGTTGCTATTGGAACAAATGAAAAGTTATTTGTAGCAACATTGAACAATGATTTTTACACGTTACAGAACACTTTAAAGCGTATTGAATTATGTTTTGCCGATACACTCGAAGGCGTAAATATAGACACTCGCATTTTGTGTGTTTCTGATAAAAACATAGATTTGGGCAACAAAGTTATGCGATTTGCATCTGTGGATGCACTCGGCAAATATTTGATGTCGCATAAAAATGTCGCGCCACAAACAAAACAGGAAAGGGAAAATTTTAATGCCTATGCTGAATACATAGGAACAGCAATAGATTATTTGTTCAAACCAAATAATTAAAAAAAGATTAAGAGAGAGGAAAAAATCATGTTAAATGTAAGATTTAAAGAAAGAACTAACGCATGGCCAGGATTCGTGGATTTGTTTTCCAATCTGGTTATCATTTTGATTTTCTTGCTTATCGTGTTCGTATTTTTATGGACAACGACCAGCGTATTTAACAAAAATGTTGGTGCAAAAAAAGTTGCTGAATTACAACAAACTTCACAAGAACAAGCGGAACAAATCGAACAATTGACCGCCGATCAACAAACGGCCGAACAATTATTATTGGCGGCAAGAGACGCCCTTGTGGATCAAGAAACAATGATTGGAAACCAACAAAATTTGGCAAACGCATACGAAGAACAACTGACCCAATTAACCATAAACCAGGCAGAATTAGCAAATCAAATTGCAGCTTTGACCGAACAACTGAAATTGGCGATCGAAGAAAAACAGGTTTTGTCTGAACAAGGTGCCGAAGACCGCAAAGAAATCTTAGACCAGGCAAACATGGAAATCGATGCACTGAATATTCGTATTGCAGAACTCGAAGACGCTTTGATTGCGGCAGAAGATGCGGCAAAAGAAAAAGAAGTCGAATATGTTGAAATGTCAAACCGTTTGAACAAAGCGCTGGCTGAAAAAGTTGCAGAATTGAATTCATTGGCCGAATATCAATCTGATTTTTACAGACAAGTTAAAAATGCTTTGGGCGATCGCACAACAATAAAACAAGACGGCGACAGATTCATCGTATCAAGTGATATTTTGTTCGACAGCGGTTCTTATAAAATTTCAAATGCAGGAAAACAACAATTGAAATTGTTGGCAAACATCATCAAAGATTTCGAAGAAAAGATTCCTTCAAATATCGATTGGATTATTCGCGTTGATGGTCATACTGACAACAAACCTGTTATGGTTGGAACGCGCGCATATTCAAATAATATGCAATTGTCCCTGCTTCGTGCAACTGCGGTTGCGAATGAATTAGTCAAAGACGGCGTTTCCAAACGCAGACTTGTACCATCTGGATTCGGTGATTTACATCCGGCAGAACTGGGGCGCGACAAAGATTCTTTGCAAAAGAATCGCCGTATTGAATTACAATTAACCAATAAATAAAAAGTGCCCAAATGGGCATTTTTTATTTTTCTTTATGTAAACGTTTTAATCTCATTTGTTGAACCAAAATTTCCGCTTCATCAAAATGGCGACCTATGTTTTTTGTTTCGTGGGCATCATCAGATATTAAAACTGGCACTTTGTTTTTTTTAACCATTTCCAAAATACGCATCGACGGATAAGGTTCATAACAATACGGTTTATACCCCGAAGTATTTATTTCAATTGCTGTGTTTGATTTCGCAATTGCTTCAACCGCCCTGCTTTCATGTTCGGCCCATTTGTCTTCAAGTCCTAAATAAACTTTCTTTGGTAAATCAAGATGTGCCATCCATGTGAAAAGACCAGACGCAGCTGCACTGGCGATATTTATCCAATATTGTTCTAGTAATTTATCCTGGGTTTCAATATCTGCATTTTTCCAATCATGAGCATTTAAAAGTGTTCCATTATATTCCACAAAATGTGCCGAACCTATTATATAGTCAGGCTTTAATATCTGGATTGTTTTATAAAAACCTTCTAACCATTTTTCGTCTTGGAAAAAGTCAACTTCCATTCCGCGTAAAATTCGCATATCTGGATTTTGTTCCCTTAAAGTCAATATTTCATGATAGTGTGGTTCAAAACGCAACAAAGCTTCTTCAAAAGATGACGAATAAATATTGCTGTACCCGCCCTTTACAGCATACGGATACATTTTAGTATTTCTTATTATTGGATTTACAATCAAATGATTTGAAATTCCAATTTCTTTAAACCCCAGATCACGCGCACGGTTCACCATCGCCTGAACTGAATCACGCCCATCAAAACCAACCGTATGCGTATGTAGAGTATATGTTTGCATTTAGTTACCCTGATTTATGGGAAAAATTATCAAACAGATTTTATTATTTGTCAACGCAGCGCACAAAAAAAACACTAAACACAAAAAAGCCAAAATAGTATTTGCATTTTATAAAAATACATATATAATACAATTCGTTTTCGGGGTGTAGCTCAGTCTGGTAGAGTACTTGGTTTGGGACCAAGGTGTCGAAGGTTCGAATCCTTTCGCCCCGACCAGA
>CAMVAB010000059.1 GCA_947165335.1 uncultured Pseudomonadota bacterium
GAAAATCATTCGTTATTAGATGTTACAACACATATATCTGCTTTGGACGAATATGCTAAATTACATAATCCGGAATTTAATAGTGTTTTAATTCAAACACAAAATGCGTATACTGATTTACACGAATCACAAAAAAGATTAAAACAATTAAATGAATTGCTTGAAAAGTCTGCGGCTGAACGCGATTTCTTGGAACACAATGTATCTGAATTGCAAAAAATAAAGCCACAAATTGGCGAAGAAGAAGAATTGGCAACGGTGCGCGCAAAATATATGGATGCTGAAAAAAACGCTGCTATATTGACCGAAGCAATAGAAGTATTAAAAAATGGTGGTAATGCTTTGGACGAACAAATATGTTCTGTGGCGCATGTCTTGGAACGCGTTAAAACAGATCCAAACCCGTACACTGAACAAATCGATAAATTATACGCGGCTGCCGAAATGGTTGCAGAAATTGGTGAACAAATTCATCCCGAAAGCACAAATGTCGAAGATATAGATTCAATCGAAGAAAGATTGTTTGCATTACGTGCGTTGGCACGCAAACACAGATGCAGCGTTGATGAATTGCCAGAAAAATTGGCAGAAATGGAAACCCAACTAAACGCCATAGACAATAGCGATGCCGAATTAAAGAAATGCAAAGCAGATGTTGATAAATATAACAAAATATTTAATGAACACGCGGACGCTTTAACGGTTTTAAGAAAAGATGCCGCGACCAATTTGCGTAAACAAATTTTAACTGAATTACCAGATCTGAAATTGGGATCTGCGGACTTTGTTGTTGATATTCAAGATTGCGAACCATCAAATAACGGCAAAAACAGCGTTGTATTTAACATAAAAACAAATCCTGGTATGCCATTTGCACCGTTGCACAAAATCGCATCTGGGGGTGAATTATCGCGTTTTATGTTGGCGTTGCGTGTCGCGCTTAATAATCCAAACAACAAAAAGACAATAGTATTTGATGAATTAGATACTGGAATCAGTGGTGCAACAGCCGCGGCGGTTGGTGAAAGATTGAATAAGTTGGCGGCAAACGAACAGTTGTTGGTTATAACCCATTCGGCCCAAGTTGCAGGTTTTGCAGATAAACATTTCAAGATATCGAAACACAGCGATAAAGATTCAACCGTTACAAGTGTTGATGAAATAACTGGTGATGATCGAATAAATGAAATTGCGCGTATAATTAGTGGTGCAAAAATCACAGAAGAATCTATTGCGACTGCAAAAACTTTGATAAAAGATTAAAAATCGAAAGTACTTTGTTGGTTTTGAATTTTAAATTCGCAAATATTCGTATTTAGTTTTTCGTTTAACCATTCTGCGACCAAATGGCGATGACAGAATTTTTCAGGTGTTTCATAGCATAAAAGTATTACATCTTTGCCTAAATCTTGTAATTCTTTTATAACAACACCGGGGTCAAGTTCGTTTAATACCGTATCATAATATTTATCTTTAAACCATTCGTTCGACAGTTTTTTATCGTGCCATTCGTGCCACCAATCATATTTTGGCGCCAATTTTTGATACCGGACACCATTAAAACCATCCGGAATTTTTCCGGAAATACCAACGGGTATTAAACCGGTTTGTTCATATTCTTTTGTTTTTGAATAATATCCAGTATAAATCATAATTTTATAGTTCCGTCTGCAAATTCAATAGATGATGGTGTCCCGGAAATAGTGCTGATTATATTATTATCTTTGTCGCGAACGATTGCATAGCCGCGCCCCAAAACATTTTTATACGACAGAGAATTTAGCATTTGTTCTGCATGCACAAGCGATTGATTTAATCTTTGTAGTTTTGTTTCTAACATCAAAGGGAATTTTGAAACCATATCTATTTTTTGATGTGCAATTTGTATTTTGTTGTTAATTATCAAAGACATTGTTTTTGCAATATCGTCCAATCGTTGTGATTGTTCCATTAAAACTTGTTTAGGGCTTTTTAATGTTATGCCGGATAATGTGCGTTTCAAATTTACTATTTGCGTCGTAAATGCAGTGTTTAATCTGTGTGATAAATTATCCAGTTCTTGAACCAAAGATATTTTTGTTGGGACAACCAGTTCAGCAGCGCCAGTCGGAGTAGGTGCGCGAACATCGGCTGCAAAATCTATTAGCATCCAATCTGGTTCGTGTCCAACACCAGAAATTAGCGGAATATGGCTAGCAGCTGTGGCACGAACAACAATTTCTTCGCTAAAAGGCAACAAATCTTCCAATGCACCGCCGCCGCGTGCAACGATAATCACATCAACATTGTTTTGTTTGTTAAAATATTCAATACCGGCGGCAACTTCGGTTGCCGCTGTGGTTCCCTGAACAGTTGCTGGGTATAATAAAACATGTACAGGAAATCTTTCGCGTAATCTGTTTTGAATATCTTGAAAAGCAGCGCCGGTTGGACTTGTTACAACGCCAATTGTTTGCGGAAAGCGTGGAAGCGGTTTCTTTCTTGATTCATCAAACAATCCTTCGGCAGCTAATTTGCGTTTGCGCTCTTCAAGCATTTTTAATATTGCACCAACACCCGCCATTTCAATAGAGTTTATAACAATTTGATAATTGCTTCGTGCAGGGTATGTCGTAAAACGTCCGGTAATTATAACTTCAATGCCATCTTCCAATTTAAAATTAACAGGTGTTCCGCGCCAAATAATTGCATTTATGGCCGCATTTGCATCTTTGATTGTCATATACATATGACCAGAAGTTGCGCGTGTAATTTGTGATAATTCGCCACGAATACGAATTTCAGGAAACGCAGTTTCAACAACGCCTTTTAATAATGCAGATGCGTCGCTTACGCTGAAAATCATATCAGGTTTAACAAAAGGTTCTGGTTTTTGTAACACTGTTATTTGCCTCTGCGTGAATTTTCTTTGAGCATTTCACGTATGTCGATACCAATAGATTCTGCAAACTTTAAACCATCGCCATCATTGGCGCTGATTGTTGCACAAGCATCTTCGGCAGGGTGTCCAAGTTCATAAGGTATACTTAATCCTTTGACAGCAAATTGATCGTATGTTAAATCAAGAATTTTGCCGTTTGGTCTGTATTTTAAATAATGATGAGACATTACCCATTTATCACCGTCTATGCACATTAATTCCCAATCTGCCGCACCCATGGCAGCCATGAATACAGTGCTAGCTATGCGACAAAAACCACCAGAATGATAACCAAGTTTATAAAGAGGAGAATCTTTTGTTTTGAAACTTTTCTTTTTGACAGTGTTTAATTTAAACGCAGCACGAAATAAAGTTGCCAATTTAATAGCTTTTTCTGTGTCTTCGGCGCTCATTCCCAGCAATCTTATTTTTGCAAGTATGTTTTGGGTTGCTTGATTATAAAAATTTTCATCTATTTTCTCTGTCATGCCAACAATTATAGCATAAAAAGCCAAAAAATGCAATGTTTTGATAAGATTATAATTCCGTCAATGGCCAACGCGGACGTGGAGCGATTGGTTCTTTAACAATATTCCCAATGTTATAATTTTCAATACCCGCCCATGCAATCATTGCGCCGTTATCCGTACATAAACTCATAGGTGGTGCGGCGAACAACATATTGAATTTGTTGGCCAATTTTTCCATTCCGCTTCTTATTGCACTGTTTTTAGCAACGCCGCCAGCCACAACCAGTGTCTTTGGATTAGTGTCTTTAACACGTTTGTCTTTCAATGCATTTGTTAAACGATTAGTTATACAATCGACCACAGCTGATTGAAACGATGCGCAAAAATCATTTATGAAAGTTTCGTCTATGACTGAGTTGTCTGTTTTATCTAATAACATTCTTGCAGCGGTCTTTATGCCCGAAAAAGAAAAATCACAACCTGGTTTGTCGCATAGTGGGCGAGGGAACAAAAATCTTGTTGGATTGCCTGATTGTGCGCGTTTATCAACAATTGGACCGCCCGGATACCCGAGCCCCAACATTTTTGCGATTTTATCAAAAGCTTCGCCAGCGCTGTCGTCCAATGTTTGTCCGATTAGTTCATATTTGCCAACATTATGAACTAATAAAATCTGACAATGACCACCGGATGCCAGCATTAACAAATAAGGAAATTCAACATCTATATTTGTTGCAGAATCACTTGCAGAGGTTGATTTAAGGCGTGGAACAAGTGCATGTCCTTCTAAATGATTAACGGCAACCAGTGGTTTCTTTGTTGCGTTTGCAATGCCGGTTGCGGCCATCCACCCAACTAATACCCCACCAATCAAACCTGGGCCCGCAGTTGCAGCAATAACATCGATGTCATTAATAGTTTTATTTGCGCGTTCAAGCGTTAATTTAATAACTTCGTCTATAGCCAATATATGCGCGCGCGCCGCAAGTTCTGGGACAACACCGCCGTATTTTTGATGTTCTGGTATTTGAGAATATATTATATGAGATAAAATGTTTTTGTCGCTGTCAACAATGGCAGCACTTGTTTCATCGCATGACGATTCGATACCCAAACACAAAACAGGTTTATCAGAATGTTTGTGTTCATTGCTTTCGCCCATATCTGTTATAATAAGTTTATCTTCGTTCATTTTATTTCCAGTAATGCAATCCCTATATTATGTTTGTTCTTTTTGCGTTTTGATACATATTTTGAAAAGTCAGTATCTGTCACGCAGCCTTGTTTTCTTGATGCATGCCGTAATGTGTTGCCTGGCAATAGAAAACCCATATGAACAACGGCTAAATCAGTTCCTATTTTATCATAAGAACCGTTTCCGTCATGTATAAATAACACAATAAATGGCGTTTGTATATTTATTTTTGATAAATTTTCATATGGTATATATTCAAGATTTACAGTTTGTTTTTCAAAGTTTGTATCAATGTTGTAATTCTTTTTGAACCAATTTTTTTTATCTATGGCAACTTTTCGGATTGCTGTTTTGCCGTATGAAGCACTTACATTTTGAACAATGTTTTTATTATTGTTTAACCAATCGAATTCTATGAAATGGTTACGATTTGTAAAATCTATATCAGTACTTCTATATCGAATTCGGTTTAATTTATCTTTATTACCGTTCGCTAACGATGTTTCAAC
>CAMVAB010000060.1 GCA_947165335.1 uncultured Pseudomonadota bacterium
CAAACAAAAACATCCCGTTCCAACGGGATGTTTTTTTGTATGAATTCGTTCCTGCGGAACAGATATTGATATTTGGTTATAATATATGTGTCTTTGAAAACAAGACCAAATATTAACTAACCACAGGAGAAAAAAATGGGTGCATTTACACATTATGTTTTGAAACCTTTGTCTTTGATTGGTGCTTTGAACTGGGGATTGGTCGGATTCTTCCAATTCGATTTGATTGCCTGGCTTTTTGGCCCAATGAGCGTTTTATCCCGTATCGTTTATGCAATCATCGGTGTTGCTGCGCTGATTTGGTTGTTTATATGGATTTTCGGCGATAAACCAAATTGCGAATATAATCATCGCGAAAGATAAAGAAATGCCCATTCGGGCATTTCTTTATTTTGCAAATATATTTTTTTGTGATAAAATAATCTTATGCGAAAGCAGAGAAGAGAGAGAATATATGGGATGGTGGCTTTCGCAACGAATCTTTACTTTTTTTGTTTGGGTCGTCCCATCATCCCATTTTTTTATTTGTTTTTTTATTTTTCCAATATATAATATATGCAAAATCAAAATTTTTTGATTTTAATGTGGATTTAACCTGACTTGTCCCACATTAAACGGACTAAAAAAGGAGTTTTTTATGAAACATACTGCAGAAGCGGTGTCGTTGGGGCACCCGGATAAAACAGCCGATTTTATTTCTTCTTATATTCTTGATAGACTAATCGAAACTGATCCAAATACCCGATATGCTTTGGAGGTTATGATCAAAGACAACACTGTTGTTTTGGGGGGCGAAGTGTCTACGGCGGCTGATATGGACGATGTTAATCTTTGGGTCAAACAGGCTCTTTGCGAAATCGGATATACTGATGAATATTCGAAGATTTGGGGTGATTGCGTAATTAACCCAAATAAATTAAACGTAATCAGTTTAATAAGCAAACAATCAGCTGATATTGGACGTGGCGTTGAACAAAACGGTTGGGGCGATCAAGGCGTTTTCGTTGGTTATGCGACACAGGGCAGTGAAAAATTAAATCGTGAATTATATCTAGCGCGTAAATTAAATGCCGAAATCTATAATTTAGCAAAATCTGATATAAATCTTGGGTTGGGGTTGGACATAAAAACCCAAATTACGTTGGATGACAATGGAAATATAGAAACTGCGATTGTTGCAGTGCCTATGTTACGGGATGTATCTTTGCATAAATTTGTTGTTCAGATATTAGAAGAAACACCAAAAAACATAATAATAAATGGAACAGGGCGGTATACTTTCCATGGTTCTATTGCAGATTGTGGTATTACCGGGCGAAAACTGGCCTGTGATTTTTATTCGACTGCCGCACCAATTGGTGGCGGTTCCCCGTGGACCAAAGATGCAAGCAAAGCTGATTTGACATTAAACCTTTATGCGCGTCGGCTGGCAGTAGATTTTTTAGGGGATAATGATGAGTGTTTTGTATATTTGTCATCATGTATAGGGCGTGCAGAATTGCCAAGCGCAACAGTCAAAATAATCAAAAATGGGGTCATTAGTGAACGCAATATCACGATTGACAAAAAGCCAAGTGAAATCATCGATATTTTGGGACTAAAAAAACCTGTTTTTGCAGAAATTTGTAAGCGTTCTGTGGGAATATGAAAATAAAATCGCCTTTATTCAATATGATATGGGGGCAAAATCAACATCTTGATTCGAATCGGTAATTTTTTATCTATATTTTGATTTTTTTACCGATTCGAATCGTTTTTTTATGCTTTTTTTTACAAAAATGGACACAAAAACATGTTTTGTGTAAAAAATCATACGAATCGTATTTAAGAAAATCGTCCCAAAGGCGCAGAAAACCAGCATCTTAAAAAAGCAAGTGAAAAATCAAAAAAAAATTTTTTTTTCATAATGAGAATCGGGTCAAAATACTGTATATTGTGTTAAAAGGAACGCGAAAAACACTATATATAGTATTTTTTGTCAAATTGAAGGGGAAAAAGATGGCGGGTGACGCAAACGAAGTTAAGATCCAGGTTATGTCAACTTTGACATGTTCACTGACTTCCATTAAAAAACGTTCTGGGGAAGTCGTCCCGTTTGATGCTAAAAAGATTTTTGATGCTATCAAAGCGGCTGTTTCAGTAACAGGTGAAATTTCTGATGCTGATATTGTTAAAATTACTCAAGATGTTTTGAAAAGATTGGATAAAAAGTATGCTGGCGAAACACCAGATGTCGAAAATATTCAAGATATTGTTATTCAAACTTTGATGGATGCACACGCATACAAGACAGCAGAAAGCTATATTATATATCGTCAAAAACGTGCTGAAACACGTGGCGCGTTGGTTGATGCTGTATCTGTTATTGGTGATTATGTTAGTGAAGCTGACTGGCGTGTTAAAGAAAACGCAAACATCGGTTATTCAATCGGGGGGTTGATTTTGCGTTCTTCTGAACGTATGACCGCGGAATATTGGTTAAGCGTATATCCAAAAGAAATTGCTGAAGCACACAAATCTGCATCTTTCCATATTCATGATTTGGGTTGGTTAACTGGATATTGTGCCGGTTGGTCGTTGCGCGAATTGTTATACGAAGGATTCAATGGCGTTCCGGGTTATTTACAATGTGCACCTGCTAAACATATGGCAACTGCTGTTTCTCATATGGTGAATTTCTTGGGTACATTACAAAACGAATTCGCAGGGGCCCAGGCATTTTCATCTGTGGATACTTATCTTGCGCCTTATGTTCGCCTTGATAAATTATCATATGCAGATGTCAAAAATGCGATGCAGACATTGGTATTTAATTGTTCTGTGCCATGTCGTTGGGGAACACAAACACCATTTATCAACTTTACTTTCGATTGGACTTGCCCAAAAGATTTACGCGAACAACGTCCTTTCGTTGGTAAAAAGATGGTTGATTTCACATATGGCGATTTGCAACCTGAAATGGATATGATTAACAAAGCATTTATTGAGGTTATGACCGAAGGCGATGCCCAGGGCCGTCCATTTACATTCCCAATTCCAACATATAATATTACTGATGATTTCCCATGGGACCATCCAAATGTCAAACCTTTGTTTGATTTGGCTGCTAAATATGGTATTCCAAATTTCCAAAATTTCTTGAATTCTGATTTGAACCCAACTGATGTTCGTTCTATGTGCTGCAGATTGCGCCTTGATGTTCGCGAATTATTGAAACGTGGTGGCGGTTTGTTTGGATCTGCTGAAAAGACAGGTTCAATCGGTGTTGTCACAATCAATTTAGCCAGACTTGGTTATAAACACAAGGGTGACCGCGAAGGTTTATTGCGTGAATTGAAATATTTGTTGGATTTAGCGCGCGATTCTTTGGAAATCAAACGTAAAATTATATCAAAGAATTTGGAACGTGGTCTTTATCCATTTACAAAACGTTATCTTGGAAATTGGAACCACCACTTTTCAACAATCGGTGTTAACGGTGCAAATGAAATGGTTATGAATTTCACAAACGGAACCGACAACATCGCAACAGTTTTTGGTAAAAACTTGGTCTTGGAAGTAATGGATTTTATCCGTACTAATTTGGCCGATTACCAGGAAACAACCGGAAACTTGTATAATTTGGAAGCTACCCCAGCCGAAGGTTGTGCATATCGTTTTGCAAAAACAGATAAGAAAGAATTTCCAGATATCTTGACTGCTGGAACAGCGGATGCGCCATATTATACAAATTCTACTCAATTGCCTGTGTATTTCACTGATGACCCATTTGTTGCTTTGGAACACCAGGAAGAATTACAACGCAAATATACAGGTGGAACAATGTTGCACTTGTACATGGGCGAACCAGTTTCAAGCGGTGAAGCAGCCCAAAAAATCGTTCGTACAATATTTGAAAATTACAAAGTGCCATATATGACTTTGACACCAACATTTTCAATCTGTCCGAAACACGGCTATTTACCAGGACGCCACGAATTCTGTCCAAAATGTGATGCAGAAATCGCGGCAAACAATAATGACTGTCACTGTGAATGTGGCGACCACGAATAAAAAATTAAAAAGGAAGGAGAAAAACAATGAACCCACAACAAAGAACACCATGCGAAACATTTTCACGCTCAATGGGATATATCAGACCAGTAAGAAACTTTAACATCGGTAAATATGCTGAATTCTGTGAAAGAAAAACATTTACAGAAGCTAATTCATTGTCTGCCGGTGCTCGTCATGCAGAGTTGATGAAGAAAGCTGCCTAATTGGTTGGTAAATTCATGAAAGAATTACAAATCGGCGGCCTGGTTTCCTTTACTACCATTGATTATCCTGGAAAACTGGCCGCTGTATTATTTCTCAAAGGATGCCCACTATGTTGCGAATATTGTTCTAATTCGCATCTGATTGCAGTGGAAGAGGGCGAATATGATCCAAACAAAGTTTTTGATTGGCTGAAATCACGTGTTGGAAAATTAGAAGGCGTAGTCTTTTCAGGTGGTGAAGCGTTGATGCAGGCCGATACCACAATCGAATATATGAAACGCGTCAAAGAATTGGGTTTCGCAATCGGTTTACATACAAACGGCTTTTATCCTGATTTGTTGAAAAAGGTTGACGGTATTGTCGATTGGATCGGCCTTGATTTCAAGGCAACACGTGAACACTATAAAGATTTAACAAAAATCGATATTGCGTATGATCGTATGATTGAATCTTTGAAATATTGGGTATCGACAGGGCGCGGATTGGAGGTGCGTACAACATGCGATCCGCGTTTTGTATCAAAAGAAGATTTGCTTCAAATCGCAAAGATGGCAAGCGGTATGGGTGTAAAACATTTTGCAGTACAAAAATATACTCCATATCATGAATGTGAATGTCAT
>CAMVAB010000061.1 GCA_947165335.1 uncultured Pseudomonadota bacterium
AAAAAAAAGATTATATAAATATAAAAATTGCATTTTTATTTACAAAATATTAAACTAGTGCTTATGAAACAAAACAGTCGAAACTTTATAATTATATCAAAACACAAACGATTAACTCGTTTATGGCAGTTTTTCTTTACTGGATGGGGATTGGTTATGGTCGCTGTTTTGGTTGCTGCATCTTTATTTACAAAACAGATTTTATGGACGCCTATAAAAGCGGTAAACATGCGTGATATCGCAACAAACCAAATAAAAATGACAAACGCCAATTTTGTTGGTGTAGATAAAAACGGGAACCCTTTTGATATTAAGGCAAAGACCGGCTATCAAAAATTTGGTCAGACCGACATAGTATATCTTGAATCACCTAATGGTGTAATTACGCGTTCAACCGACAAGGGTAAAATTGTTGATAAAATTTCTGCAAATCGTGGACAGTTTAATCATAAAGAAAAAGTTCTTACTCTTTATAAAAATGTGCGTATTAATTCGAGCGATGGCAATAAAATATTAACAGACGAAATGGTGATAAAACTATGATAAAAAAATCAGTATTACGTGTTGAACATTTATCAAAAAATTATGGCAAACGTGTTGTGTTGCGTGATATTTCCATGATTGCTAACCAGGGGGAATCTGTCGGATTACTTGGGCCGAACGGTGCTGGAAAAACAACTGCGTTCTATTGTATTACTGGTCAGTTGGCGGCATCAGGCGGACAAATATTTTTGAATTCTCAAGACATTACTCATTTGCCATTTTATCAACGTTCAAGATTACATATTGGCTATTTGCCTCAGGAAAACAGCGTATTCCGCGGATTATCTGTAGAAGATAATATTATGGCTGTTCTTGAAATTGTTGAACCGAATCGCAAAAAACGTCAGGAAAAATTAGATGCCCTGCTTAATGAATTCTCAATCGAATTTTTAAGAAAAAGTCCTGCGACATCATTATCTGGGGGCGAAAGACGTCGTGTTGAAATTGCACGCGCATTGGCAAATGATCCTAAATTTATTTTGCTTGATGAACCTTTTGCAGGTATTGACCCTATTGCTGTTAACGAAATTCGTGAATTGGTATCACAATTAAAGAATCGCGGTTTGGGGGTTATTATAACCGACCACAATGTTCGTGAAACATTGGGTATTACAGATCGCAGTTATGTTCTGCACGATGGCCAAATTTTAAAACACGGTACATCCAAAGAAATCGTCCAAGACAAAATGGTAAAGAAAGTATATTTGGGCGAAAATTTCACTATGTAATTTTTTTACGGGGGATAAAAAATGTTTGCTATTGAAAAAATTCATGCGCGTCAAATTATGGATTCACGTGGAAATCCAACAGTCGAATGCGAGGTTATTTTAAGCGGTGGTGCATTTGGTCGTGCATCTGTTCCGTCCGGCGCATCTACTGGTTCTTTCGAAGCTTTGGAATTAAGAGATGGCGACAAAACATATATGGGCAAAGGTGTTTTAAAAGCAGTCAAAAATGTTAACGAAATTATTGCCCCTGCCCTTGTTGGTATGAACGCTGAAAATCAAAGTGATATTGACAATACGATGTTAAAATTGGACGGCACAGAAACAAAACAAAAATTGGGTGCAAACGCGATTTTGTCTGTATCGTTAGCGGTGGCTCATGCAGCGGCAAACGCAAAACTTATTCCACTTTATAAACATATTGCTGATATTTTTGGCAATCCAAATCCTTGTGTTTTGCCACGCCCAATGATGAATATTATAAATGGTGGCGCACATGCTGATAATGGTTTAGATGCCCAAGAATTTATGATTATTCCAAACGGTGCAAAAAACGAAGAAATGGCGATTCGTATGGGGTCTGAAATTTTTCATAATTTGAAATCTATTTTGAAAAAATTAAATCATTCAACAAATGTTGGTGACGAAGGTGGATTTGCGCCAAACTTTAACACATGTTTTGAAGCGTTGGACACAATAGTCGAAGCAATCAAAGTTGCCGGATATAAACCAGGCGCGGATGTTTCAATTGGTTTAGATGTCGCGTCTTCTGAATTTTACAGTGATGGCGTTTATCATTTCGAAGGCAAAGATTTAACAGCAGATGAAATGATTGCGTTTTATGAAAATTTGATTTCAAAATATCCGATTATTTCTATCGAAGATGCATTGGCCGAAGAAGATTGGGAAAATTGGAAAAAATTGACTGCGGCAATTGGAAATAAATGTCAATTGGTCGGCGATGATTTATTTGTCACAAATCCGATTCGTTTAAAGAAAGGAATTGACAACGCAGTTGCAAATGCAATACTTATCAAAGTCAATCAAATCGGTTCTTTGACTGAAACTTTGACTGCAATCAAAATGGCAAAAGAATCAAATTATAGCGTTATAATTTCGCACCGCAGCGGTGAAACCGAAGATACAACGATTGCTGATTTAGCGGTCGCAACAAATGCAGGACAAATAAAAACAGGTTCAATGTCACGTACTGATCGCATGGCAAAATACAATCAGTTGATACGAATCGAAGAAGGATTGGGCGCACGCGCAAAATACGGAATATAAATGATATCAGCAAGTGAACTTTTATTAGTTATTAAATATGTCGCTGTTGTTGGCATATTTATTTGCTTGGTATTAACTCCTGCTTATTTGGCTGCCGCGAATGGCAAAGCAAAATACGATTGTATGCGTTCCCGCGTTGGATCGTGGTTATTTGGATGGACCTTTATTGGTTGGATTTTTGCCCTTTTCGTTTCAGCAAAAAAATAGAATTTATTGCAAAAACACCGCCCAATCGGGCGGTGTTTAAATGTTTTTTTATACAATCTCGGTAACCGCGCGCAAACCGCCATCGCGTGATAATTGAACAACACGAATTTTCTTTTTCATTTCTTCTATCAATTCTCCGCGATCATATGCAGGTTGGGTGTGTAATATACGGTCTGCAAATGCTGCGTATGCGGCTTCGGCACTTTCAGCATGAATTGTAGTATAGAAATGGTCGTGTCCGGTACCCAACATTTCCCATAACACAGATGCGTTGTCTGTGGATATTTCACCACCAATAATTACATCAGGCGTCATACGAACAACTAAATCCAGCAGACGTGCGTAATTAAAATCATTTGTTTGTTCAGTACGTGATAAAACAAAATGAACACGATTTTTCTGTGGAACACGAATTTCACGAGCATCTTCGACTGTTATCACACGACAATTTTGGTCAATCAAAGTCAACATGTGATTCAAAAATGTTGTTTTACCGGTTGATGTTGCACCTGAAATTAAAATAGGACTGCCGTCATTTATGGCAGACATTAACTTTTCATATGGATCGTCAGGGCGAACTTTCTTGCGCTGGTTGACCTTTAATAACTGTTGACCTTTCTTAAGATGATAATTTTCAAAACTGGTTTCAGCGACACCGCCACCACGAATATTTAACGCGACACCGCCCGTTACATCGTTTTCATCGTATTGGACATTTGGCCCCGCTATAGCAGAAAAACGATGATTGCCCGGTAATGTAGCATAAACCACAGGCATCCCACGAATTGGATCAAATGGACGTTCGTAAATATTTGCAACAGTATGAATTAAATCCACAAGATATTGTTTTGATAATATTTCTGCATTGTATGAAACCCATGGAACGCGCGCACCGTTTAATCGCAACCACACTTCGCCCGCATGATTTATCGCTATTTCTTCGACAAATGACGGCGAATAAAATTCTTCCAGCGGTTTCAATAAAGATTCAAGAACTACATTACTCATATTTTTTATTTTATCATAAATCGTGGCTTGAATCAAAACAGTTTATTTGCTAAAATAAAAAAAAGAGAAAAGAGAAAAAGAAATGAAAAAATCTATATTTTGTATGTTAGGTGTGGCTTTGATATTGGCTGCATGTAATTCAGGAAACCAGGGTTATTACGAAAACAATAATGGTGCACCGTATGATGAACGTAGTGCTGAAGTTATAACCGCAAAAAATGAATTTGCACAAATCGATTCGTATAAACCAAAAACTATGCAAGAGCGCGAAACGATGTCAAACAAATGGAATACCGCTCGTAAAGAAACCAGATGGCAAGAATACAAGGGAACAATGGTTCGCGTTGAAATCTTGCTGGGTGATACAGAGGTTCGCGAAATGCGCCTTCGTTTGATGCAAAATGCTGACGGTATGGATGTCGATGGCGATATGCGAACAGTATTGTCCAATGTTGCAAATTACGAAATGAAAAAAGTTTGTGGCCGCAATGCTGAAAGCATAGTTGTTGTTTATGATCAGCCATCTGTCGAAGTAATGCGTCCAACATCCTTCTTTGACTATCGTGTCGAATCCGAAGGTGCTGCAATGCGTGAATACGGATTCAGATGCGTTTACAACAGATAAAGGAAAACAAAAAGGATAAAATATGAAAAAGGTTATGGGGGTAATGGCCGTGTGTGCTTTATTAGCTGGATGTGAAAAGAGTGCAAAAAATGGTGATACTGTTATCATCGATTTTGCTGGTTTTTTGGGAACAGAACAATTTGCAGGAGGAACTGCATCAAATTACCCATTAAAATTAGGCAGCCACACATTTATACCAGGTTTCGAAGAACAATTGGTTGGCGCAAAAGTTGGTGAAAGCCGCGATGTTAATGTCGCTTTCCCGGTTGATTATTTCGCACCTAATTTGGCCGGCAAAGATGTTGTGTTCAAAGTGACAGTTAAAGACATCAAAAAATAAAAAACAAAACAATTTTAAAACCGCCATATTGGCGGTTTTTTATATCGCTTTGATAAATAT
>CAMVAB010000062.1 GCA_947165335.1 uncultured Pseudomonadota bacterium
GCAGAAAATGTCATAGTATCTGTTGCGGTTCTACGTTGCAAATCACGAACAACTTCTGCCAATTTCATAGGATCGCCAGAATTGATGTTTTCTTCGTATTGTGCGGCACGTCTTGCCCATATCATACGTTTAGCACCTGCTTTACCCTTGGCAGATTGGATTGCTTCATCCATTTTCTTGGCGCTACTTAATGGGCGTAAACCTGAAATTTCGGCACGGTCAATCGGAACACGCAAAGTCATATGGTTTCTTTCGAAATCTATGACCAGCATTTTAATCTTTTGATCACCAATTGTTTGTTCTTCGACACGTAATAATTTACCAACACCCTGGGTTGGATAAACAACATATTGTCCGCTTTTAAAATCTAATTTTTTTGTTGGCATATCTTATCACACCTTTGCGGTTGCCATTCTCTCTACACACCCCATTATAACATAAAAAAACGAAAAAACAATTATTTGGCTAAAAATTTATTGCCCCAATCCTGCAGGTGAAAAACGCCCAATATTGTTAAACAATTCTTCCATTGCGTTCAATTCTATAGCTGCTGGAATTTCAGTTTCGCCATCCGCCAATTTTACATCTTTTAAATCTTCGTCGTGTAAAATCTTGGTTTTTATGACTTCGCCACCACGAACCCATGCTAAAAGTACAGTTTTATTGTCATATGTCACCGGCAACGGCCCACGCATGTTTTCATCAGCACTGTAATAAACCCAAACTTCATCACCATAGATAGTACGAGTTTGCGGGTCGCCAATTTCTTCCTGTAATTGCGTGGTTGTTTTTATAGAAGCCACTTTGCTTTCCAAATCTTCTGGGAATACATACCCACGATGTTTTGTTTGAAAAGTGCAAGCACCTAACATAACCATCAAAATCAGCAATATTTTTTTCATCATTACCCTTCCCCGTTGTCTTTATTTTTTTGAACTGTGAAATTAGCAATATGTTGTTTCAGTTCTGTTTTATATAAATTATTCGCTTTTGCCTGTTCAACCAATTTATCAAAATTAGGATTCACTGAACGCGCCAATGCAAAACGTGTTTCAGATTTCATAAATTCTTCCAATGGGAACGGAATATCAACATGTGAATCCAAAGTCAATGGATTTTGACCGTTTTCAATATTCATTGGATTGAATCTGTAAAGTGGCCATGCGCCCGTATTCACCAAATTGATTTGATGTTCAATACCGTTTTGCAGGGCGAATCCATGCGCGATACATGGTGCATACGCCAAAATAATAGATGGCCCATTAAACGCCTCTGCTTCACGAAAAGCACGAATTGCCTGGGCTTGATTTGCACCCAATGCGATTTGTGCAACATATGCACCCGACATCATTGCGATTAAACCTAAATCTTTTTTAGCGTGTTCTTTACCGCCAATTGCGAATTTCATAGATGCGCCAAACGGTGTCGATTTAGATTGTTGCCCCCCGGTGTTTGAATAACCTTCGGTATCTAAAACCAAAATATTTACATTTTCGCCACTGTGTAAAATATGATCAACGCCACCATAACCAATATCATATGCCCAACCATCACCGCCTACAATCCATACTGATTTATCAACAATCGCATCCAAAAGATTTTCTGCATATCTTGCACGTGGATTATCTATATTTGACAATTGAACACGCAAATTGTTTTGTATTTCACGTTGATGTTCTGTGTCTTTATCAGACATCATTTGATCAACATTTTCGAACCCAAGTTCAAACAACACACTGCGCAAAGCATTCTTTCTTTGATTCAAAGCGATTCGCATTCCCAAACCATATTCTGCATTATCTTCGAACAATGAATTAGACCATGCCGGGCCACGACCATTAACATCACATGTCCATGGTGTTGTTGGTAAATTGCCACCATAAATAGATGAACAACCCGTAGCATTCGCAACAACCATTTTATCGCCAAACAAATGCGACATTAAACGAACATATGGTGTTTCCCCACATCCAGCGCATGCACCAGGAAATTCAAAATAATGAGGCAACAATTCAACATGTTTTGGTATGTTCAAATTTAATTTGGTTTTATCAATATCTGGAATATTCAATGATGCATCAAAAGTTTTTTGATTTTTAATTGCCTCGGACATTGGTATTAAAGATAACGCACCAACCGGACAATTTTTCATACACAAACCACAACCTGTACAATCAGATGGTGATATATTCAATGTATAAAATAATCCAGCGCCTAATTCAGGCGTTTTCATCGGGACAACTGTTATACCGTTTGCCTTGGCTTTTTCCATTTCAGATTCATTCATTACTTTGATACGAATCGCACCATGCGGACAAAGCATTGAACATTTACCACATTGAATACATTTACTTAAATCGCATGTTGCTGCGCGTATTGCCAGTGCGCGTTTTTCGTACTTTGATGTTCCAACTGGATATTGACCACGACCAAATGTTCCGTCCACCTTGAACCGTGATACAGGAATATCATCACCACGACCCGCCGCCATTTCCCCAAGTGTTCCCGCGATTTCAGCCGGTGTATCTTGCGTCATTGCCGGAATAAAGTCAGGCGCCAGTTCAGAAATGCTTGATGGTAAATTACATTTCTTTAAATAAGATTCCGCTTTGTCAACTGCATTCCAGTTTGCCTGAACAACATCCATACCTTTTTTCTTGTATGTTTTTTCAATAGCAACTTTTGCAGCATCTTTTGCAGTATCAGGATTTATAACTTTTGTTAAATTAAAGAAATTCAACATGATAAATGTGTTAATACGATTACCTAAACCTAATTCATTGGCTGCCGCATTTGCATCCAAGAAATAAACATTAGCACGCAAACGGATAAGATGTTCTTGCGATTCTTTTGGTAAATTCATGAATGCTTCATCTGGGGACATCGATGTATTTATCATGACTGTTCCACCAGCGCGCAATGCAGAAAACACATCAAATCTTTGTGCAATCATAAAATTAGACACACATATAAAATCAGCACTTTCTACCAAATATTCACTTTTAATCGGTTTTTCAGAAAAACGGATATGAGATTGTGTTATACCGCCTGATTTTTTGGAATCATATACAGCGTAAGATTGCGGATATAATTCAGAATTTTCACCAACAATTTTCACAATGTTTTTAACAGCACCAACTGTACCATCACTGCCAATACCATAAAGTATTGCTGTTTTGACATCTTTGTTTTCTATTGTGAAACTTTTATCCGTTGCCAAAGACAAATGGGATAAATCATCATCTATACCAACTGTAAAATTATGATGTAATTCACCCTGCATCATATATTCTACAATTGCTTTTACATCACGTGGTTTGAATTCTTTGGATCCCAAACCGTAACGACCACCGAACACAGCTATTTTAGAATCAACAATACTGCGAACATTTTGATATAACGGTTCACCAATTGACCCGGGTTCTTTTGTTCTATCCAATACAGCAATCTGTTCGACTGATTTCGGTAACGCTTTCAAAAATGCATCAACAGGGAAAGGATTAAATAAATGTACGCGAATTAAACCGATACCACGTGGCAAGAAATCCAAAGTTTCTTCTATTGTTTCTGTGGACGATCCCATCGCAACAATTACATACTTCGCATTTTTATCACCAACATAATCAACAACATCATATTTTCGTCCTGTTAATTTCGCAAATTTATCCATTGTTTCTTGAACAATTTGAGGCAACGCATCATACAAAGGATTTGCTGCTTCGCGTCCTTGGAAATAAACATCTGGATTTTGCGCAGTTCCACGAATAGTTGGATTATCAGGATTCATACCCATTTTTCTATTTTGTGCAACCAAATCATCTGGTAATAATTCACGCAAAACATCATCTTCGATACGAATCAGGGCCGATTCTTCATGACTTGTACGGAACCCATCAAAGAAATGTAAAAACGGAACACGTGCTTTCAATGTTGCAGCGTGCGCTATTGCCGCCATATCGTGTGCCGCCTGGACATTATGTGAAGAAAGCAAAGCAAACCCAGTTTGACGAACCGACATAACATCACTGTGATCACCAAAAATAGACAATGCATGCGTTGCCAAAGCACGCGCAGCAACATGCATAACAAACGGCGTTTGTTCACCTGCAATTTTATACATATTTGGAATCATCAAAAGAAGTCCCTGGGATGCAGTAAACGTTGTTGCCAATGCCCCCATTTGTAATGCACCATGTAATGCACCCGCGGCACCAGCCTCTGATTGCATTTCAATTATTTGTGGCGTTACACCCCAAATGTTTTTTTTATGTTGAAAAGCCCATTCATCAGATAATTCACCCATAGTGCTGCTTGGGGTAATTGGATAAATCGCCGCACAATCAACACATCTGTACGCTACATCGGCCGCAGCCCAATTTCCATCAACTATTAATTTTGACATCTCTATTTCCCAAATATATTTTTATTTTTTTGATTTTTTATTATCAGAAGTTTTTTTATCAACTGTTTTTTCTTCTGGTTTTTCTTCTTCTACTTTTTCAAGATTCTTTTTGCCGAATTTAGACAATGCACGAACCATATCCATTGCACGTTGCAACTGATAATCACGTGCATCTTTTTCTTCATC
>CAMVAB010000063.1 GCA_947165335.1 uncultured Pseudomonadota bacterium
GCCACGCTGACTATGTTAAAAACATGATCACTGGTGCTGCTCAGATGGACGGTGCTATTTTGGTGGTTGCTGCAACTGATGGTCCAATGCCACAAACACGCGAACACATCTTGTTGGCACGTCAGGTTGGTATTCCAAAAATCGTTGTTTATTTGAACAAATGTGATTTGGCAAACGATCCTGAATTGTTGGAATTGGTTGAAATGGAAATCCGTGAATTGTTGTCTGCAAATGATTTCGATGGTGATAATGCTCCTATTATCCGCGGTTCTGCTATTTCCGCTTTGGAAGGCAAAAACGACGGTTTGGGCAAAGAATCTATCGATGCATTGTTGGCTGCATGTGATTCATACATCCCAATGCCAGATCGTCCAGTTGATAAACCTTTCTTGATGCCAATCGAAGACGTGTTCTCTATCACAGGTCGTGGTACAGTGGTAACAGGTCGTGTTGAATCTGGTGTCATCAAAGTAGGTGACGAATGCGAAATCGTAGGTTTGAAACCAACACAAAAAACAACAGTTACTGGCGTTGAAATGTTCCGCAAATTGTTGGATCAAGGTGAAGCCGGTGATAACGTAGGTTTGTTGTTGCGTGGTACAAAGAAAGAAGATGTAGAACGTGGTCAAATTATCTGCAAACCAGGTTCCATCACACCACACACAGATTTCGAAGCTGAAGTTTATATTTTGACAAAAGAAGAAGGTGGCCGTCATACAGCATTCTTCTCCAACTATCGTCCACAATTCTACTTCAGCACAACAGACGTAACAGGTACAATTACATTACCAGCTGACAAAGAAATGGTATTGCCAGGTGATAACGTTCGCATTAGCGTGCAATTGATTGCTCCTATTGCTATGAGCGAAGGTCGCCGCTTTGCTATCCGTGAAGGCGGACGTACAGTTGGTGCAGGTGTTGTATCAAAAATTGTTAAATAATTGTTGCAATTTGCGGGTTAAGGGTTTACCCTTTAGCCCGCAAAACAACTTAATAAAGGAAAACGAACAATGGTACCAGCATCTAAGATTCGCATCAAATTAATCGCTTTTGACCACAGGGTCTTGATGGAATCAGTAGAAGAAATAGTTAAAACAGCAAAGCGCACCGGCGCCGATGTCGTTGGACCCGTTCGCTTGCCAACTTTGATTCAAAAGTTTACAGTGAACCGTTCTCCACACGTTGATAAAAAATCACGTGAACAGTTCGAAATCCGCAATCACAAAGCGGTTGTCGATATTGTTAACCCAACCCCTCAGACAGTTGATGCACTGATGAAGTTGGATTTGGCATCTGGTGTTGATGTAAAAATTAAATTATAAAATGTGTATGTTGATGGATGTGCTATAATCCATTAACCACTGACAAAAAGGCAAAAAAATGAAACGTAGCGGATTAATTACAACAAAAGTAGGGATGACTCGCCTTTATGATGAAGCGGGTAATGCCCATGCAGTAACAGTTTTATCTGTTGGGGATTGTGCTGTTATTGGAAATCGTACAACAGAAAAAAATGGTTATGTTGCAAATATTTTAGGTTTGCGTGAAGCAAAAGCAAAACATGTTGCAAAACCTCAAGCAAAAGCAGCAGAAAAAGCGGGTGTAAAACCTTATCGCAAGGTTGTTGAATTCCGCGTTTCTGATGATTGTGTAATTCCAGTTGGAACACAATTGTCTGCCGCACATTTTATTGCCGGTCAATATGTTGACGTTCAGGCAACAAGCAAAGGTAAAGGCTTCCAAGGTGCTATGAAACGCTATAATTTTGGCGGTAAAGAAGCAACTCACGGTGTATTGAAAGCACATCGTTCTTTGGGTGGTACAGGTATGCGTGAATGGCCAGGTCGTGTTTTGAAAGGTAAAAAGATGTCCGGTCAAATGGGTAATGAAACAGTTACTGTCCAAAATTTGAAAGTTTTCGGAACAGATTTGGCTGAAAATCTTATTTTTGTAGAAGGAGCAGTTCCAGGAAGCAACGGAACATTTGTTTTGGTAAATGATGCAGTGAAAAAAGTTCAAGGTCAATTACCAATCCCAACATTTGTTGAAGTTAAGGAAGAACCAGCAGCTGCTACAGAAGAACAACCTGTAAATGAAGCTGAACAAGCATAACGACACAATATAAGGTGAATAAAATGCAAGTAGATATTTTAAATTTAGATGGCAAATCAGTCGGCAAATTAGAATTGTCCGACAGCATCTTTGGAATTGATCCACGTGCAGACATTTTGCACCGTGTTGTTACATGGCAACGTGCAAATGCTCGTGCAGGCACTCATGCAGTAAAAACTGTATCTGATGTTGCAGGAAGTGGTAAAAAAGCATTCAAACAAAAGAAAACAGGTAATGCACGTGAAGGTGAAAGATACAATGTTCACATGCGTGGTGGTGGTGTTGTTCATGGACCAGTTGTTCGTGATCATAACATCGATTTACCAAAGAAAATTCGTTCACTTGGTTTGAAAATGGCTTTGTCTTCAAAAGCAAAAGAAGGCGCTTTGATTGTTATAGACAGCGAAAAAATGAAAGAAGCAAAAACAAATGCTTTGGCAAAACAATTGAAAAAGTTGAACATTGCATCTGCTTTGATTGTTGGTGCTGAAACAATCGATACAAACTTCAAGAAATCTGCTGCTAACATTACTAATGTTGACGTATTGCCAACAATTGGATTGAATGTTTTGGATATCTTGAAACATGAAAAATTAGTTTTGACAGCAGATGCTGTTAAAGCAGTAGAAGCGAGATTGGCTTAAATCAAAGGTTTGAAGATATGGCAGAAAAGAAAGTACAAAAGAAATTAGTTGCGTCGGCTCGTACATACGATGTATTGCGCCGTCCAATCATTTCGGAAAAAGCTGCAAAGTTATCCGAAAGCAATGGTGTTGTGTTTGAAGTTGCAATGTCTGCTACAAAAGAAGATATTGCAAAAGCTGTTGAAGTATTATTCGGTATTAAACCAACAAAAATTAATATCGTTATAACAAAGGGTAAAGTTAAATCTTTCCGTGGTCGCAGCACTGGTACACAACGCAGTGTTAAAAAAGCATATGTATCTTTACCGGCTGATGCTAAATTGGATTTAGCCGCAGAAGTACAGTAAAATAAACGTTTTGACAGAGAACCCGGAACTATCGGATGTTAGTGTCGAAACATAAACAAAGGTAAAACAAAATGGCATTGAAACATTATAAGCCAACAACACCAGGAACCCGTGGTTTAACATTGGTTGACCACAGTGAATTGCACAAAGGTGCACCTGAAAAGTCATTGACTGTTGGTTTAAAGTCCAAAGGTGGACGTAATAATTTTGGTCATGTCACAGTTCCTCACCAAGGTGGCGGACACAAACGTAAATATCGTTTGATTGACTTTGATCGTAAGAAAAAAGATATACCTGCAACAGTAATTCGTTTGGAATACGATCCAAACCGTACTGCATTTATTGCATTGATTGAATATAAAGATGGTGTTCGTTCTTATATCTTGGCACCACGTGATTTGAAACCAGGTGATACAGTTATTTCTGGTACACGTGAAGATATTAAACCAGGTAACACAATGCCATTGAAAAATATGCCAATCGGAACAATTGTTCACAACGTAGAGTTGAAACCAGGTGCTGGTGGTCAATTGGCCAGAAGTGCGGGTTGTTATGCACAATTGATGGGTAAAGATGGTGTATATGCCCAAATCAAAATGAACAGTGGTGAATTGCGTAAAGTTCATTCTGAATGTTTGGCAACAGTGGGAAGCGTTTCTAACCCAGAACAACGTAATGTTAATTTGGGTAAAGCGGGTCGTGCACGTTGGTTGGGAATTCGCCCATCTACACGTGGTATGGCAATGAATCCTAACGATCACCCAATGGGTGGTGGTAATGGTCATTCCAAAGGACATGAACCTGTATCCCGCACAGGTATTCCAGCCAAGGGATATCGTACACGTAGCAATAAACGTACTGCAAAGATGATTATCCGTAGCAGACATTTGGCAAAGAAGAAATAATAGGAGTGTAAAATGTCTCGTTCAGTATGGAAAGGTCCTTATGTTCACCCATCTATCTTGAAAAAGGTAGCGGTGGCTATTGAAAAAGATGACCATAAACCTATCAAAACTTGGTCTCGTGGTAGTACAATTGTACCACCTATGGTTGGTTTGACATTTGAAGTTCACAATGGTAACAAATTTATTCCTGTATCGATCGTAGAAGATATGATTGGTCATAAATTGGGTGAATTTGCGCCAACTCGTACATTTAAAGGTCATGCCGCAAACAAAAAAGCAGCAGCAAAATAAGGGTAGGGTAAGATTATGACAAGATATGGAATAAAAGACAATCAGGTTCGTGCGTTCAATAAAATGATT
>CAMVAB010000064.1 GCA_947165335.1 uncultured Pseudomonadota bacterium
CTTCGTGGTATGCGAAAAAATTGCCTTTTTTAACATAATTTCTTATTTCCAAAGGAACCACCAAAGGCGCAAGAAATACAGTGAGCGCTATATCAGAGGCTAGTGTTGATTCTTTCGCTTTTATATAGGGATAACATCTTTTCTGGTATTTGTCATATGCTTCTATCGTTGCAACAACATCCTTTTCTGTCTCCATGTTTTTGGCATAAGTTTGTCCCTCTGTTATTGCAGTTGTAACGGTGGTGCAACCAGTTTCAATTAAGCATAATGAAAGAATTAAAATCTTTTGTATAGGTTTCATAATATTGTCCTTTGTTTTTTTATTCTGCACATGCCGCAACCGCGTTTCGCATTTTTGTCATTATGCTGACGGTCATTTGTTGTTTTGCTTTGGTATTCGCCATCCACCCATAACCAGGAAAGAATTGCCCATAACTTTTTAATGCTTTGAATTCGGCTTCAGACAAATGCGACATATAATTATCAACCGCACACAAACATTCGATTTCGCTTTTACCAAATGTTGACTGACATGAATTTGTTAAATGCGCCAATTTGCTTAAATACAAAACATTATCTTGTTGCCATATAGCGGGACACAAAGCATCGACCCCTGCCTTTTCACTGGCCGCAACAAACCTTTCATTAAAGTTCGGATCGGCGCATCGGAAACTGCCTAAACCGTCAATGACTTTAGCAGCGGCTATAATGGTTTCATCTGATTTTTGGTTTGAACAAAAATATGCACCCCAAAAACAAAAAGCGTTGATATTATTATACCCGTCTGAATTAAGTGTCTTAACAAATGTCGGCATATTCCCAAGAACACATTTGCAAACATCCTGATGAAAAGCCCGAAAAGTTATTACACTTTTTACTAGTGGTGATTGTTGCGTTTTGTTTTCGTTTCGGTCACATGCACACAACACACATAGCAAGCCCAAAGCACACAATAATTTTTTCATTTTTAACTCCTGTTTTTGTTAAATAAAATCGACCGCCAAAAGATTGACGGCCGGGGAGATTGCAATCATATGTGTTAAATGATTTCGTGGCTTTCGGGTTTCCCCTATTTTATAACCAACGACCCCCCGACCATAAGTCAGGGACATTACGGCGCAGAAAACACCGAAACATCATTTCTAACGATGCTTTCGCACCGAACACATAAGGCCTGCAATAGCCCCGAAACCAATCTCTTGGATTCATAAAAAACTTTACAGGGAAACATGAAAAAAGTCAAAATATAAATTGTGTATCGTTTTTCTTGCCCCGAACCAAAATTTTGTATATATTTTTGCATGAAATTATCTGCGATAACAAAGGATTTTTTATTGATGGAAATTGATATCTTTTCTTAATAAAAAATTTGAAGATGCCGCGTTTGAATATGATGGGGTGGTGTGCTGGTCGGCACGCGAATTACAAAATTGTATAATTATGTTATGAAATCAGGTGGCGGATTTGATATCGGTGAATTTCGTGGTAAAAGAAAGATTGAAAAGAGATAAAAAAATTCGTAAATTGGTAAAACGGTGTCTATTTTCATCGCCTGATTTACGAACTTATGGAATATTTGGAAAACAAACAAAAACCGACCCAAAAGGTCGGTTTGATGTTTCGCTCGGCACGTTGTGCCTGTGCGGCATTCCTAACGCATCGCGATAAATCGCTCTGCTACTCATAGTGGCAGGGCCATTTGTGCAATTTGCGAACAGAGTTTATGCGTGAATTGTTGTTTGAGAAAGATGTTAAAGTGTTTTTGCAAAATTTGTGATATAATGATTTTAAATAAAAAAGGATTAGAAATGCAAAACATATGTCAAAGCTGTGCTATGCCGATGAACGATGAATCTGTATTTGGAACAAACAAAGACGGTTCTAAAAATTCAGATTATTGTATTTATTGCTATAAAGATGGTCAATTTCTTCAACAAGCAACTATGGAAGAATACATCGAAATGATGGTTCCGTTCGCATATCAGGCAAACATGACTGGTAATCAAATGCGTGAATATTGTCAAAAAATATATCCGACATTAAAAAGATGGAAAAAATAAAAAGACCACCAAAACGGTGGTCTTTTATTTTGGCGGGGCCACTTAAGCAATTCACGAGCTGATTTTATGCATGACCTGTTGTTGTTCGGGAAAGGGGTAAAGTGTTTTTAGACATGTTTTGCAATTTATTACAAATTATGTCATACTTTCCCCAAGAGGGAACGACATGCAAAAAAACATGAAAACATCTGTGATTGCCAATGAAAAGATTGATAATTCAAAATTGATTAAGGCCGGCAAAATTATACTGGATTTACAACAAGAATTAAAAAAATATATAAATAAAGGTTATGGACCGTTTTTGGCCGCTGTTTATGATTCAAACGGAAATCTTGTCGCCAAGGCCGCCAATAATGTTGTGGATAAATCTTGCAGTAATAATCACGCCGAAATAAACGCGATAAGATTAGCAGAAAAGAAACTGGGGACTTATGATTTATCGCCGTATGATTTAAGTTTATATGTGACATCTGAACCGTGTATGATGTGTTTGGGTGCGATTATGTGGTCTGGGATAAAGGCAATTTATTACGGGGTTCCATCTGAACGTGTCACAAAAATCACTGGATTTGACGAAGGGTTCAAACCAAATTGGTATAACGAATTTAAAAAACGTGGCATAACCGTTTACGGCCAAATTGAAACAGATGCAGGCGAACAAGTTTTAAAAGATTATGTCAAACAGGGTCATACAGTTTATAACCCCAAAAGATAATTATTCCGGCAGAATTACCTGCGCAATTCGTGAGTTGATACCATACGTGATTTGTTGTTGTTCGGGAAAGATGTTAAGGTGTTTTTGGATAATTTATGATATAATGATTTTAAATAAAAGAAAAAGGACGTAAAAATGACCGCAGAAACAAATATAGAAAAGATATTTAATAAGCTAAAAAAGCAAAATGGTGAAAAATTTGCACAAGCCATCAGGGGAGACAGGGACCATGACGGGAATTTGCTTGTAATTCCAAACATTCTTCATATATTACAGTTTGCCGGGAATAGTGAAGAGGATGCTAGAAAATTACGTCCGATTCTAAAAGAAATATACCTTACAAAAACAGAAAAGCAATATCAAACAGACCAAAATCCATTGGAATTATTGAATACAGCGGGATATGACGCATTTGTCGTAACAAATGAAGAACAAAAAAATTCAATAAAAAAATATTATAGACCGGGCGAAGAAATCTGCACCTTTCGCGATCCACATCGTCATGAAAATTATGATATGATTCACGCAATTAAACGCGGGGCCGATAAAATGCAACCGTCTGATCATCCAGAGCGAGAGGACGAATATGGAACATCGGTCATTTCGATTCAAATTGCAAAAACCGGTGGTTTTATATCAATCAAAAATCGTTATAATCACACAGTAATTAATCCAGATGCAACTTTTGGAAACAATCCAGATAATATTATTCCTGGTTTAAGTGGAGCCCTAAAAAGATATTTTCAAGTAGATTTTAACACGTCTAAAAATCCGTTGCCATATAATTTCCGAATGGTTAATGATCAATTTGTTCGGTATAATTATGAAGTCGATAATGTTTATTTTGCGTCAGACTATTATTTCAGTGGTAGCACCATTACAAAAATAGATAAAAATCATCAAATTATGATGGACTGTTTTATTTTAGATACCAAACTAGGGAAACTAATAACCCCAATCGGCGCAAATGCCGACGGTTATAATACGCTAAAGAAAGTATTTGATAGTAAAAAAATTAAAATAGAAGAAAATCCAAAAGACCAGAAAGAAAAATTTATATTTGCAGACGGAGAAAAAGTCGCCGTCGTATCAGATGGACAAATTATTGAATTAAATTTACCAAATATAACAACAATTGAAAATAATTTCCTATCATATAACAAGACAATCAGATTGTTGAATTTACCAGATGTTACAAAAATTGGTAGTGGATTTTTGTTACGAAATACAAATTTAAAAGAAATAAATTTACCTATTGTACAAGAAGTGGGAGCAAATTTTCTTTCTAACAATACCAGTTTGCACAGGATAAATTTG
>CAMVAB010000065.1 GCA_947165335.1 uncultured Pseudomonadota bacterium
ACATAATGAAATATTAATACCAACAACAGGGAATACTTTGCTATCTTGGTTTGCATCAAACACTGGTACAACAGATACGATTGACAGTTGTAATGCAACTGGCTGTCCGAAGGATTATAGAAAAAATACCAGTGGCGAATGCGAAGCTATGTTAAGTGACTGCAAATACCCAAGTGATGCTTCCAGATGCGTTATTTCGAATGATGAAATTATAAATGTTACTGATACAATAACCAACTTTTGCGATGGTGGTGTCCGTGATGTTTATGGTAATTGTTGCAACAAAGGCTCAAGCAAGAAAGATCAAACAAATGGTATTTGTGTACCAACAAACCATAAATCAATATTATTACAAAATATAACATGTGATGGTACAGCGGCTGATACATATTTGTGCCCGGACGACACAAACGGTAAAAAACGCAAAATATCCGTATATTGCGTACAAACAAATTCAGGGACGGGTTATATAAAATATCAAAGCGAAAATGCCGCGGTTAACTACTACTGCGACCAAGGTTTTTGGTTATTGGTTGACCAATACGGAAATTATTTTACACTCAAAAACGACCAGTCAACAATATATCCAAAAATGTCATTCAATCCGGATGGTTCTAATCCTGCATGTATATACTCTTATAATAATGGTTGGGGCTGGGGCTCTTGCACAACAAACCCTGGCGCTGTTCCAACAAATAATGAATTTATGATTTCATACGGCGAAAGACAAAACAATTCCTAATAGATATAATAAATCAAGGCACTGTATCTGAAGGCGTAGATTATACAACAGGTTACCTTGATAATATACCTGACGGTTTTTCCGGACCCAACTGGAACACCGCGGATATTTTATCAAATTGGAATCCGGATTGATTTAATAACTGATTTAATTTGTTTTAATTGTTCGACATCAAATTTTCCAAGAACCCAATCAACCGGATCTATTGGACTGTCGAAATCACGTGGATGACCAATACCGATTCGGATACGTCTGTATTCTTTTCCAATTGCGTTATCAATAGATTTTATTCCATTGTGCCCTGCGCTGCTGCCGCCAATTTTTTCGCGCATTGTACCAATTTTCAAATCCATATCATCGTGAATAACAACAATGTTTTCAAGTGGTATTTTATAGAAAGCCATTAAAGCACCAACGGCTTCACCACTGTTGTTCATGAAAGTTTGTGGTTTTGCCAATATAACTTTGTGACCATCGATTTCTGTGCGCAGAGTCAATGCATTTTTTTCTTTCTTCCATACCGAATCGGATGGCACAAAATAATCCACCACCATAAATCCAACATTATGACGAGTACCGGAATATTCCGTTCCTGGATTGCCCAAACCGACTATTAAAACAGGTTTATTTTCTTGCATGTTGTACCCTTTCGTTTATACTATAATATCATATAAAGGAGAAAAATATGAAAATAAATTCAATATCTTTAATTTCTGTTGTTTCAATGTTGACATGTGCATCTGCTGCTAACGCTGGGGTCGTTGCTGATTTTTATGTTGGTGGTATGTTGGGCGCCGGCGGACAAACAATGTTTGCAGATCATCACAACGAAACCGACACATCCCGTGTATTCGGCGCAATTGCAGGTATGGATTTGCCTATATTCAGAATTGAAGGCGAATATGATTATTTTGATTCAAAAGATTTAAACACAAATGCTGCAATGGTTAATTTATATGCAAAAATTCCATCAACAGTTATTTTGCCTTACATTGGGGGCGGTTTTGGTATGGTATTTGGTGGCGAACAAACGATCACTCAATCTGGTATAGAAACAAAATACGATGTTGATTCAACTGCCGCATACCAGGCAATGTTGGGCGCAACAATTGATATCTTCTCTATCCCTTTCAAATTTGATATAGAAGGACGCGTTTTATACGCACCAGATATTTACAGTATCAAAGGCACAGACACAACACCAGACATGTTGCAATATAATGTTCGCGCAAAAATGCGCTATATATTCTAAAGGTAAAAGATGTTAACACTGATTGACGGAAACTCTTTGGTGTTCAGAGCATATTATGGGGTACATGGCAATTTGACCCGTTCTGATAATATGCCCATTGGTGCAGTATATGGTTTTTTCAATATGATTTTACCGATACTCGCAGCAGCAAAACCAAATGATTCTTTTGTTTGTGTGTTTGATGCATCACGTATCAGTTTCCGTCAAGATATCTATCCAGAATACAAAGCAAATCGATCTGAAACACCCGCTGATTTGTTGGTTCAATCAGAACTTATTCGAATCGGTGTTCATGAAATGGGAATACCTGTGTTATGTATTCCAGGCGTCGAAGCAGACGATGTTATCGCAACTATCGCAACACAAAATTGTGATATGGTTGATGCGACACGCGTCATCACTGGGGATAAAGATTTAATGCAATTGGTATCTGATTGCGTTTTTCTTTATGATGGAATGAAAGACAAAGAAATTCGCAAACCCCAGGTTCTTGAAAAATTCAATGTTGAACCGTCCCAGGTTATAGATGTTCAATCTTTGATGGGCGATTCTTCTGATAATGTTCCAGGCGTTCCGGGTATTGGTCCAAAGAAAGCAGCAGAACTTATAAACGAATTTAAAACTCTTGATAATTTATATGACAATATAGATTCTGTTAAAAACGAAAGAATTCGTAATTTATTAAAAGAAAATCGAGACAAGGCGTTTATTTCAAAACAACTCGTTACATTAAAACGCGATGTTGATTTGGATGGCTTGATTATAAAACCATTTTGTTTTAATAAAAGTGCTGCTCTGGATTTTGTTCAAAATAAAATTGAAAGCAAATCTTTGGTTGCAAAAATAGAAAAACTTTTTCCTGGCAATACGCAAACTTGCACACCAGAGATAACAGAATATGAAAAATCCATATGTCCAATTGTCGATATTCCAACGCCTACACAAACAAAAACTGCGTTTGGCGAAATGGACATTATAACGATAACAACTGAAAAACAATTGGATGAATTTTTATCACATGTTTCAGACAGAATTGCTTTTGATACCGAAACAACCGGTTTAAATCAAATAACAGATAAAGTTGTTGGTGTATCATTGGCATACGATGACACACATGGTGCATATATACCGATTCGTCATATAACTAAATCTATGGATTTATTTGGTGGCGACGCGCCAGCAGCAAACCAATTAAATATTGAAATAGTTTATAAAAAATTATGGCCAATATTCATAAACCCAAATATTGTGAAGGTCGCACATAATCTTAAATATGATTTACATATACTTGACAATGAAGGTTGGGATATAACAAAAATCAAACCGTTTGATGATACAATGCTGTTGTCCTATGCACTACATGGGACTTTGCATGGACATGGACTTGATGAATTGGCCGAAAAATATCTGGGACATATTGATATTAAATTTGAAGATTTGTTTGATGCAAAAACGAAAGATGCCGATCGACATTTTGAAACACTATCTATTGAAACGGCGTCAAAATATTCTGGCGAAGATTCTGTCGTGTGTATGGCGCTTTATAATTTAATGCGACCACAACTGGATGCAAATGAAAGATTGCGTGATTTATATGACACATGTGATTTACCGCTTTGCCCTATTTTATGTTTAATGGAAAAAAATGGCGTTTGTGTAAATCGCGACAGATTAAACCAATTATCAAATGTGTTCCATGACCAATTAACAAAATTAGAATCTGAAATTTACGATTTAGCAGGTCATGAATTTAATGTGGGAAGTCCAAAACAACTGGCAACTGTTCTGTTTGACGAATTACATTTATATGCCGGCAAAAAAAGATCGACAGATGCAGATGCTTTGAATGATTTAATAGAATCGCATCCAATTATTGAAAAAATATTGAATTGGCGTTCTATTGCAAAATTAGCATCGACATATGCTGATGCCCTGCCTCACCAGATTGCGAAAGATGGCCGTATTCATACAACATATTTGCAAACCAGTACTAATACCGGTCGTTTATCAAGTCGTAATCCAAATTTACAAAACATTCCAATCAAAACAGAATTGGGCGAAGAAATCAGAAAATGTTTTGTTGC
>CAMVAB010000066.1 GCA_947165335.1 uncultured Pseudomonadota bacterium
AATGAAAAAAATATATAATAAATCATGTTTTCCCTCTTGCCTTTCGATTCGTTTTTATGATACAATCATCTCAGATATAAACACAAGGGATTTTTTATTATGAGCAAAGGTTGGGACAGCAATATGCTGAAAAAGTTAAAAGCGTTGGTAGGCAAAGGTTTATCAACGGCTGAAATGGGTAAAAAATTAGGCATGTCAAAAAATGCTGTTGTTGGTAAACTGAATCGTTTGGGCTGGAATGCAAAGGCGTCAGAAACAACCAGTAAAAAAACAGCAAAAACATCAAAAGCGAAAACAGCGGCAAAACCTGTTAAAGTGGCGACTAAAAAAACATCGTCCGCAAAAAAACCGGTCGCAAAGAAGGCGCCTGCAAAACCAGTTTTAAAGAAAACAACTGCGAAAAAACCGGTTGCAAAGAAAGCGGAAAAAACAACCAAGAAAGCAAGTGCGACTAAGAAAATTGAAAAGCCTGTAAAGACGCCAAAGGCGACTGCCAAAAAATCGGCCGATAAAGAAGTTGTTAAACCTGCAATTAAAACTGCTTCGAAAAAGACAAAAAAAGATTTAGCTTTGCATGAATTGTTGATTCAACATGCTTTGCAAATGGCGAATTTGAAACCAAACCAATGTCGTTGGCCAATCGGGGATCCTGATTCTGATAATTTCCATTTCTGTGGTGAAACCGTATTCGCGGGTAAACCATATTGTTATGAACATTGTCGCCAGGCATATCAGTTCACACCACCAAAGAAAAAATAAATAATGGGGGGCCATCCATGAAACGCGAGAGAGAAACAAATATTCAAAAATATGGCAAATTAGTCATGCGTTCGTATACCATAGCAGGCAATTTGATAAATGCTTTCTATGACAGCGCGGATGATTTGGTTTTTGTGTTGGATAACACAATAAGTGTTTCAAAACCAAATGTTTTATTGGTTATAAATCCTGATGGCGATAAAAAGTGGGATGAAATATTATCTAATAATTACAATGTTGATTTGGAAATGGTTCGCCCAAAGCAAGATAATAAATATCAAAAACTTGATATCGAATATTCCGGACTGTCTGTGTACGATAATTTAATACGGGCATATTTGTCAGATGATGACATGGAAGAATACATTGAACAATTAAATGTGTTGCGTGATTCTGCTGCGCGCCACAGTGCTATGTCGCGTCTTAATGCAGCGAACGATATCATTGCAAAAACAAATATCACGATTATTAAAACCAAAGAATCTATTGTTAATTTACAGGAAAGATTGAAAACTTTGCGCGCTAAATTATCTGCGACGCGTAAAGAAATAGGAAAGGTTTCAACTAAACAATCTGCTGCAAAAATTTTGCGTATTGAATCACAAATCGAAGCAACAAACGAAAAATTAAAACGCGCGAAAAAACGTCTTGAATCTGCACAGCGCAGATTAGAATCAGCCACAGTTGATGCCGAATTAGCAAGTGATTTGTTAAACCAGCCAGAATCAGATATATCAAAGAATAAATCTGTGGTTGTTGCGCCAAAACATGAAATTGCAACTGTGGATGATGACGACAACGATGATGAAGATTTTGATGACGAAGAAATCGAAGATGACGACGATGACGAAGCAAGCGATGTAAAACCATTGTTTGAACAGGATCCGCAAATATTAAATGAAGATATAGCGTTCAAACCAATCGAATTCAAGGCACCTGATTTTGATGCAGTGGAACCAGAACCGGAACCAGTGCCTGCCCCTGTGTTTAACGAAGAAATCAAAACAACAGAAAAACCAATTATTGAAACTTTTGAACCGGTTGTTCAGGTTGAAGAAGAAAAGAAAGCCGAACCAAAACCGGTGTTGGATACAATGTTGGCTGTTGAACACGATGAACCAATCAAAGAGCACGAAACCGAACAATATGTTGCGCCTGTTGTTCCAATCAGACCTGTATCGCCACTTGCAGTTTCTGAACCTGTCAAACAAGAACCGATTGAACCTGTGAATTCGGCGCCAGATGAAAACACATCAAAACCAACATTTATTTATTATGTATTGCTGTTTGTGTTGATAGTATTATCAGTGTTTACATTATGGTTGTATCAAAAAAATATAAAACCAACGACACCGTCATTGGCTGCGAACGCCCCAGAATCAGTTGTTGTTGAAAAAACGGCTGTTAAAAAACCAGTCGCAGAAAAGCCGGCTGTTGTTGAACCTGTTGCAATAACAGAAAACGAATCGGAAAATATTTTCTTGGATGAAGCTGCGGAAGAACCAGAACCGGAAATGGTGGAACAACCATTGACAGAACCAGAAGAACCGGTCGAAGAAGAATATGACGAAGAAGACATTGCGCCTGAAATAATGGGAGATGTTCCTGCCCGCGTCATGACTTCGGGTGAAGGCAATATCGAATCATATATTGCTTCTGAAGAAGATGTGATTGCGACAAAACCAATATATGAACCGGGCAATACATCTGATGATATATTTATTTCGGATCAAAATGAATATACGCAACCGGAATACGATTCGTATGATGATTATTTCTATGATGCCGAAGAAGCCGCATACCAGGCAGAACAAAATATGTAAAAAAAATGAAATAAAAAACCGCCATGTCGGCGGTTTTTTTATTTTTCAATAATTACAACTGCGGCCGAATAAGCATCTTGGTCAGTGATTGATAACATAACATGTGCATCCGCCCCGGCCAATTCTTTTAATGCGGTTTTTGCGCCACCTGCGATAACCAGTTCAGGACAACCGTTATCATTATGTGTTACGGAAATATCAGAAAAAGAAATATCATCGCCGAATCCGACGCCCAAAGCTTTCAATGCGGCTTCGCGTGCAGCCCAAAAATTAGCAAGGTGTTTTTCGCTGCGCGCATTATCGTTATCAGCGTATTCTAATTCTTTTTTAGTAAATATGCGTTGTTTTTTGAATGCAGACCAATCCAAGAATCTGTCGCTTTCTACTAAATCAATACCTATTCCAACAATCATGGATTTCCTTCCTTTTGTTAATCCTTTATGCGCATACTAGTAATATTTAACCGATTCGTGCAAGCAAAAAATACAAAGAATTTTTTGTTGAATAAAAAAAGTTATTTTAGCCTTTAAAAAAAGTTGATTTTTATATGCCTTGTGATAGAATTCCCAACAAATAAAAACACACAAAAATCAAAGGAGAATGTGTCATGTTCGATACTAAAAAATTAAAAACATTCTCTTGGGTTAACGTTGGGAACCCAGATCACGAAGATTTTGAACGTTTGTTAACGGAATATAAAATCGACGAAGATACTATATCTGATATTTTAGATCCTGATGAACAACCGCGTCTTGAACTCGAAGATGATTACAAGGTTATAATTGTGCGTTTCCCTATTGCGAATCGTGAAATGGATACAACATGGCACACTGAACCATTGTCGATAATTTATTCAAGTAAGAATGTTATCACTGTTTGTCGTAAAAGATGTGATTTGTTGGATAAAATCAAAGACGACGAAATGAATACGCGCGAAACATTTATTTTGAATATCATATATTATATTGCTGAATCTTATCTGCGCGCATTAAAAGAATTAAATAAAAAAGTAGTCGCATCAAAGAAAACATTACAGGAACGCATCCGCAAACAAGAATTGATGCAATTATTAGAGGTTGAAAACGCATATACACTGTATATGGCATCGCTCAAAGGCAATATCGCAGTTATGGATAAAATTGATAAATTGCGTGGTTTTGTCAAAGATGAAGATAACCAGGAGTTGTCCGAAGATGCGCGTATCGAATTTAACCAGGCTATCGAAGTCGTAACCAGTTATAGTAAAATGTTAAAATCAATCAAAGAAACATTTGAAAGCATCATTAACATTGATTCGAACACTTACATTAACCGTTTGACTGTATGGAACATTGTTTTAATGGTGCCAAGTGTTATTGTTGGTTATTACGGTATGAATATGGAATTGCCGTATGTTCATCATTCGCATCTGGCATTGGTGATATTTATCTGCATTATGGTATTATTAAC
>CAMVAB010000067.1 GCA_947165335.1 uncultured Pseudomonadota bacterium
ACATAGATGAAATATCTTTGCCATATAATTCATAAACACCGCTTGTTGCATTATCCAACGCACCTATAATGTTCATACAGGTTGATTTTCCGGATCCTGACGGCCCCATAATTGCAACAAATTCTCCAGCGTTTATTATAAAGTTTATATCAAATAAAACCTGTTGTGTCCCCCCAACAGACAGCGGAAAACTTTTGTTAATGTTTCTCAAAAAAATTATCGGCAGCACATTTTTCATTTTTACATTCGTGGACCCGGCATAGACGATTTATTGGTTGTCGTTTGCCCTTCGATTCCAATAATTATTTTATCTTTATCTTTAATATCGTCAGATATAATTTGTGTTTCTGTTGGTGTGGTTAAACCTTTTTTATACGGAATAAAAACAATATCTTTATCGCGTTTAATCGCCAGATGTGTTTTTGGTGTAATATCGTCAGCAACATCATTAATAACATTTTTAAAACTTCGCATAAGCAAAGCCGAATTTTTCGTTTTCCATGTATCTTTTGCTTCCGCAACAACAACTGTCACAAAAGCAGTCATCCCTGGCATCAATTTCAAATCTGCATTGTCAACATCTATAACCACAGTATAAACAACCACATTAGACACATTTGTTGGCGATAACCTTATCTGTTGAATATTACCGTTAAATGTTTCATTTGGATACGCATCGACAGTAAAAGTTACCGGCAAACCTTCTTTAATCATACCGATATCTGCTTCGGAAACAGCGGTTTCGATTTGCATTTTTGATAAATCTTCAGCAATTTCAAAAAGATCCGGCGTTTGAAAAGATGCAGCCACAGTTTGACCTTTGTCTACTTTGCGAGAAATAACAGTTCCATCCACAGGCGATGTAATTGTTGCATATCCAAGATTCGTTGATGCGCGTTCATAAGAATATTTTGCTTTGTTTACCGCTTGGATTGCTTGTTCGTATATCGTTTGTGATTTTTCCATTTCGGCACGCGAAATAAACCCGTCTTTATATAAACTTTTGTTTCTTTCGAATTCACTTTGTGCATATTTTAATTCTGCACGCGCAGAATCAAGTGACGCTTTTGCTTCATCAACCGTAGACTGTAAAACAGACGGTTCTATTTTTAATAAAATATCGCCTTTTTTAACATGTGAATTATAATCAACAAAAATATCTTCGATTGTTCCTGAAACTTGCGAACCAACATTGATAGTATTTACAGGTTGAATTTCTCCACTTGCTGTTACGGTTTGAATTATATCTCCACGTGTAATATCAGCTGTTATATAATCTTTCTTTTTATGTGATACAAATGGACACAGCCACCAACAGAGCAGGGCACAAATTATAACCACAATTACGACCCACCATTTATTACGCCAAATCCAACTAAAAAACCTTTTTAAAAAAGGTGTTTTTTCTTCTTCCATTATTTATTATCCTTTAATCCAGATTTAATATCCCCAATAGCCAGCGCAACCGCAGCGCGTTTTATAAACAAATCATATTTTGCGGAATTATTTTGATTGCGTGCATCTATTAAATCTGATTGTGACTGTTGCCAATCAAGCATCGTTGCGCGCCCAACTTTGTACATACCCGCCATAACCCGTTCACTTTCTGTCGCAGATCTAAGAAGAGATTCGCTTTGTTTTAATACTGTGCGTGCCGTTTTGTAATTTTGATAAGCAGTAAACACATCCATCATTGCATTATTAGAAATACTTTGCTCTGTGTATTTTGCGCTTTCATAATATGCATTGGCAGAACGCGCATTATAATAATTCAAAAAACCTGTAAATATCGGCATAGATACAGAAAAGCCAAAATTACCGTGTGTTTTTGCGCTCATATTGTCAAACATACCACCAACTGTTTTATCAACAACTTCTACGCCACCATTAACAGAAATAGAAGGCAGTCTTTTCAAAAAAGCACTATTTCGACGATGCCATGCGGCATTTGTTTGCGATTTTGCTTTTAACATATCAGGTCTTTGTTTGCTGGCAATTTTTATCAGTTCGTCTATATTTTCATTTTCTGCGTCCCCTCCAAAACTGGCCGGCATATCCTTAATAATTATTTCGTCGCTTGCAGGAAAAGAAAGTGTATTTAACAAAGTCCCTTTGGCTATTTCACGATTATTTTTTGCGCGCTCTAAAGACAATTTAGACGAAGCCAGATTTGTATCAGCCTGATATACATCGGCTTTTGCAACCGCACCCGATTTATATTTTTTATTGGCCATGTCTTTTGCTGTTTGTGCAACAGTCAATGCAGATTGTGCCGATTTGACATCTGCATCTGCGTTTAACAAAGCGTAATATGCGCCAACGATCGAATAGATAAAATTTTGAATTGTTTCATCGTAATCGAAACCTGCGGCACGATAAGTAGAAAGCGTTTCGGCAAAATCTGATTCTCTTTTTCCAAAATCAAAAATCAAATATGATGCAGAAAGAGATGCGTTATAATTCCAATCTTCATGTTGTGTGTGATCACGCCCCCCACCAACATGCCCAGAAACACTTGGTAAATAATAAGAATGGGCAGAATTTTTAGTATATCTTGCAGATTGTAAATTAGCATATGCAGCGGCAGTTTGCGGATTACGACAAAGCCCCATATTTATAACTTCAACCAATGTCATTTCTTTGTACGGGATATGGTGAACAGTTGCGCAATTATCATTTGCTTTTGCACAAAACGGAACACATATGAAAAACAAGAATATTTTTTTCATCTCTAATAAAAATATATCTGTTTTTGCCATTAAAAAACATCGGAACGAATTCATTGAAACACTTGATATTTTTATGTTGAAATGTGTTTATTTTTTGCCTAATATAGCCATACGTGAAGGCCAGGTGGCAGAGTGGTTATGCAGAGGACTGCAAATCCTTGGATGCCGGTTCGATTCCGACCCTGGCCTCCAATAAAAAAAATGATAAAACAAATAACTCTTACCAATTTTAGAAATCACAGTTGTTCCCGAATCCGAATAGATGGATCGCATAATATTATTATAACTGGATTAAATGGCGCTGGAAAAACAGCCATACTCGAAGCAATTTCCCTTCTTTCTGGGGAACGTGGACTTCGTGGTGTTGATATTCAAACGCTGGCTCGGTTTGACGGCGATGGTGGCTTTTCAGTATTTGCAACAACAGATGACGAAAGTGATATTTGCGTCTTTTTAAACAATGGTGATTCAAACCGCCATGCAAAAATAGACAATGAAAATGTCGCGCTTTCGGAACTTGCAAAAAAATTAAGAATTGTTTGGCTAACACCAAAAGAAGACCGGATATTTATCGATACCGCATCAGATCGTCGCACATTTTTTGATCATCTTGTGGCAAGTTTCGACCCAGCACACATTGGTCGTACATCACGTCTTAACAAACTTTTGTCGGAACGCGGCGGTGCAATAAAAAATGGCACCGACAAAAATTGGCTTGATGCTATTGACAAACAGATTGCAGCAACATCTATATCTGTGGCCGCTGGCCGTATAAGATATGCTGGCGAATTAAACTATTTTTTTGAAAACGGTGCTGTATCTGTTGATGGTTTTATTGAAAGATTATTGGTTGAAAACAATGATGCTGTCGCCGAATCAAAATATTTTGAATACCTTCAAAACAATCGTGATTTAACTGGCGATAAAATGGTCATAGATGGCGTTCATAAATCTGATTTCGGGGTATTTAATAAAAAATTAAATCTGCCGGCTTCTGTGACATCAACAGGGCAACAAAAATCTATTTTGATTGATTTAATATTGGCACATGCTAAATTAATTCATATTAAAACAGGTCAAAAACCATTGATTTTATTAGACGAAGCAGTGGCACATTTGGACGATGATGCCCGCACAAAATTATTCAAAGATTTAAACGAATCTGATGC
>CAMVAB010000068.1 GCA_947165335.1 uncultured Pseudomonadota bacterium
TCAATACATTACCCATAACTTCTAAATCTGTGTGTCGTATCTTTAAATATTCTTTATAAAAGTCCGCCATTTCAGATTTGTTTAATGCCTTTGGTGATGTTAATGGATCTATTGCTTTGTCATAAAAAGCCATATGTGTAGTATGCCAGCGTTTCAATGCGTCGTATACAATTCTGGTTTTGGTATCTAAAACCTTATAATTATAATTACCCAGTAAAGGATTTGCGCTTGTAATGATACTATCATGAACGATACGTCGTTGAAAAGCGGTCCCTGTGGCGGCAAACATTTCTGTAAATATGCCCTTGCTTATAATCCAATCGTATTTTCTCATATATTCGTAATTTTCTTGTAATTCGTATATTGTTGTGTATGGATCAAACAAAATTTGTCCTGCTTGAACATAAAAATCATATTTTTTTAATAAATCCAATGCGTTACAATTTTGTTTTACAGATGCGCCTTTGGCCATGCGCTTCAATGCAGTGGTTGAAAAATTTTCAATTCCGCAAGAAAAAGAAAAAAATCCAGCTTGTTTTAAGGCAGATAATATTTCATCGCTTACACGATCTGCACGAATAGAACCACGTAAATAAAAAGATAGGTTATTTTGTTTTATTTGATTTGCAAAGTCTTGGCACCATTTTGCATTTCTGTCGCCGTCAACAAAAGAATCATCTATAACTTTTATATGTTGCACCCCCATGTCGTTCAGATATTGCATTTCAGAAATAATATTTTCAATACTGCGTCCGCGCCACTTTGATGTTTTGGATAATTTAAAAAACGAATTTATACTGCAAAATGTACAATGTCCTGTACAACCTCGTGCGGTTAGTAAATGAACAGGAGTGCGCCTGTCAATGGCTAATTGCATTGTGTCACGTGTTGGAAAGGGCAGTTCATCCAAACAATAAGAAATTTTAGTAATTTCGTTATATCTATGCTTATCATTAGCAATATATCCCAGTCCTTTGATATTTTTGATGCTCTTGTTTGTTCGCAGCGCATCTGCTAATTCGCATATTGCATTTTCGCCTTCGCCACGAATAACATAATCAAATCCACTGTCTAAAAATAAATCTGGACTGAAAGTAGGGCCAAACCCACCTGCAACAAATTTAATGTCTTTGACCTTCTTTACGGCATTTAAAGTTTTTACTGCTTGATCAATATTTGATTGATATGCTGAAATCCCAACAAAAAGAGGCGTGTTTTCGCCTAAAATCTTTGTGGCTAATTCATCTGTTGTCCAACCATTTAACCACGCATCAAGAATTTTTACATTATAACCTTTGCTTTGTAAAACAGCAGACAAATAACCCAAGCCCAGATTCTCTTCAGCAGTTCTGTGGCTGATTGGTGCCGGGGTTGCCAGAATTATAAAACTATTTTTGTTCTGCGTATTTTGCGATTTCATTCTTTAAACTGGGGTCTGCGGACATATCTGCAAATTCAGACGGATATATCCATTTATAATCTGTGTGTTCGTTCGACAACTTCACTTCTCCCCCCAAATATTTCGCCAACAAAGTAATTCCAACAGTTTGTCTTTCTTTTGCTGGTGTCATAAAAGACCACAAAGACCAAGGTCTGAATTCAATTTCAACATCCAAACCCGTTTCTTCAAATACTTCGCGTTTTATACCATCAACGGTTTTTTCGCCATATTCAATTTTGCCACCAGGAATATCCCACAATTCTGCGAATACATCTTCTTCGCAACTGCGTTTCAAAACTAAAATTTTGCCATCTTTTTGTATAATTGCTTTCAGTGCAACCTTAAATTCTGCCATTTTGCTCTCCTGTGGGTTGTTCGTATTGATATTACCGCACAAATTCACAAAATCAAGATGTTTGTTGTTAAAGCAAAAGTGTCGTATATAACAAATGTATAACGGCAAATGTGTAACACGTGTATAACTTTTTATTCGTTTGTTGGGGGTATTGTGGGGTATCAGAGCAGAGAATCGTATATAACACATTGCCAAAACTGTGGCGGAAATCCGCGGAAAATTTCAGGTTTATAGTGGTTGGGAAACGTGCCCCTCTGGCCGTTAATAGTCCGTTGTTCTACCGACTGAACTATGCCCGAATAACGCGACATATAATAATTCCGATTGATTATATGGATGCGAAAATTCAAATGCAAATAAAAGCCTTGTATTACAAGGGGGTATTCTAGTAATAATGGAAGTGTTTGTTGTGGCGCGCATTTTGGCAAAAACAAGATTGTTCTATTTATGCTAGAATATTGTGGCGCAAAATTGAAAAATAAACGCAATAATAAAAGAAGGACAAATCATATATGACCTGTCCAACGACCGCAACAGATACACTCTGTCCGATAGTTATATCGTTAAACAAAGAAAAACAAAATATCAACCCTCAAATCAAATCAGTAGATAACCGTGGAACATACAGTGCTGATACAGGAAATATTTATTATCAAGGTAAAAAAGCCAATGGATTCTATGACCCCGAACTTGGTGTAATCGTGTTGGGCAGAAATATGAATGAAATGACCCTGCCACACGAAATGCAACACTACTGGTTAGATAAGATATTCAGTATCTATAAACGGGCTAAATCGGGCGAATTACAGGTTCGTGATAAGTGGATGACCGAAACAAAAGCCTTGTTTGATATGTTGGGAATAGACGAAAATCAAACACAGTTGACCCAAGGACAACAAGAAAAGTTTGCCTGCAATATCCAAGGTGGACCGGGAAATAGAAATTATAAAAAATCATAATTTGTGATACGATGTGGCATTGGCAAAGGAATATAAAAAATAAATTTAAAAAACTGTTGCGATTATCCATTCGTTAAATTGAAACTTTCGGCGATCAATTCCATAACACAATCGTCGGACAACGTATCATCCAGGCCAATCGTAATCCACGAAACCTTGTTCATGTGGTATGCGGGATAAAATCCGCGTTTTTTAAGCAATTTTTTAATCGCGTCCGGGGCCAGTTTTACATTCATAATATCGACCGCGCCGGAATGCCTTTTGTCCAGTTTTGCAATATCAAGGTTCATAAACAACGCAAACCATTTTTTATTGCCGTCGTGTTTGAATACGCCAAATTCTGGGTGTTTTTCCCATGGAAACACCGGACGCGTTGCGTATTTTTGCACTATTTGTTCGGCAATACGGTTCGCCTGGGGGCCAACAAAGTAATTTTTGGTTGTGGCAATTGTCCGAATATCAATCAATATTTTTTCATATTCATCTTTGACGCGCCCAATAAAACCGTCCGCCATGTTTTCCACACGCATAGGCAAAAATTCTTCACCGGTTGCATTATCATATACGGTGCCTGTGACCGTGCCATCATTTGAAACCTTTATGACCGCGCGAAACGCGTCCGCCATAAAGTTGGTCGTGCGCGTCCAACCATGCGGGGTTTGCGTAAAACCCGCCAATGGCAAAGATTTTGTCACAATATGCGTGCGTTTGAAAACCTCTGATTCTATTGACATTTGTTTAATGCGGGCGTTTGTTAAATATATATGCCGCGCGTGCACCAATATAACGCCCGATAAAGCGCGTCATAAATGCCTTGAATTTCCACTTTATTGACCACAGTGCAACCCGATGGCCGCGTTCACTTGCCCGCAACGCGTGTGCAACAACTCTGCACGGGTCACATCCATGTAAAACATCCCGCCGTTTGCCGTTGCTTGCCACATTGGCGAAATTGGTACTAACACTGCCGGGGCAC
>CAMVAB010000069.1 GCA_947165335.1 uncultured Pseudomonadota bacterium
GGTGCATCATCAAAATATTGTGTCCATTTAACATGATTTAAAACACCTGCTATCGTTACCCATTTTTTAAAATTCAATTCTGGATTTTGTTGTATGACCAAACCTGATATCATTGCACCACCAGAATAACCAATGATTGTTATTGTTTTATTTTTTGCAATTTGTTTTATGGCTTGTGATTCTGCATCTATCACTTTTTGTGAAAAACGCCCCTCGGTCCAATCTTCTTCACTGCAATTTTTATCCATTATAAATTGACATGGACGCGCCATATAAACAACATTATCGAAATTATCTTGTGCCGCTAAATCACGAACCAAGGTCCCATGGGGCGTTGGGTTTGATGTTGGTTGTCCGTATGCATTGTATGCACGCCCATCACCTTCTATATAAATATGAATATTTTTATTTTGTGGGTCTGTTATTTTTTGCCATGTCGCAATTTCATATAAATCTGTTTTTACAGGCACATATTGGAAATCGTTTGGCGCAACCCAATTTGCCCCAGAACACCCAAACAACAAAAGACATAACAATAAATTTTTCATAAAACTATTTTTACATTTTTATAAAAATCAGTCAAAACAAAAAAACCGACACAAAGGCCGGTTTTTGTTTTTTTAATTATATTATTATTTACCTTTTTTAACACAGCTGGTTGGGTTGTCAACATGTTCAGGTTCATAACGATTAGGAAACTGACAAGATTGTACAACACAAAGCATTTCGCCATCAACGTTTTTCCATGCTGCTTTTGCTATTTTAGCTATGCCAAGATTACAAGGTTTGCCCTCTTTCTTTTCGGCTTTGTCGATAGAAATACATCTTTGTTCTTTAGCAACATATTCTGTACCATCTTCTCCTTGCGCGCATTTAGATATAACGCACATTACTCTGCCACCATAAACCTGGTATGTACCTTTCACTGCAAGCTTATCTATCGCCTTTAAATCTTCTGGGGTACAATCTGTTCCTAATTTTGCCCTAAGTGCTTTTATTTCATCGCTTTCTTCTTTTACTTTTTTATTTTGTTTTTCTCTTTTTTGCATATATTTGTCCCAATCATCCGCACTTTTAAAATTGTTCTCGTCATATATTTTTTGAATTTCGGGTTGATATATACATTCTCCTAGAACCAAAGTGTATAAATAACGATCTAAACATTCTTTGGCAATACATTTACCATTTTCATCATATTCTGCCCTTTTAGCATATGGTGCATCACACTTTTTACCAACAAGATCAGCATTTTGTTTTTCTTCGCTGATATTTGTATTTGCATCTGCTTTTGATTCATTTGAAGAAATTTGAAATCTGTCAGATATTTCTTGATCTGATTCTTGTTCAGTAACATCTGGTTCTATATTGTAAGTTCCATTACAAACCGCATTAGCATCCTGACTGAATCTATCCATATCGATGCCTGTTTTTGTTTTATCGCATTTAAACGCGGTGATTATTTTTTGTTCTGGTAATTTTTTCGTACAATTAATTTCACCTGATCCTTCACAATATTTTTTCCATAAAGCTTCAACAAATGCACTGTTTGGAACAATTACTTCTATTTTTTCTTCCTGCAATGTTTGTTGTTCATGTTGCTTGTTATTTGCTTGTTCTTCTTTGGCATCTGGGACCACTGTATTTTTCACAACAGTTTTATCCTTTTCACAGATTCCCATTGATTTCCCAGCATATCTGTGGCCCTCTGGATAAAGTTTTACATGCCAATTATCTTTACATTTTGTCGCTGCACATTTTTTCACACCATTTACCATGATATAATATCCAGCCGTAGCTAAATTAGCACCATTATAGTTAATATTTCTTAAATCTTCGGGTGTACAAGGCGTTTTTGCAGGCCGCATCTGACCAGACAATGTATTATGTTCAAAAACAACATCTTCTGTTAATGTTATGCACTGTTCTATGGTTTTTAAACTGTTTATACAACATGTATAAAATTGGGAAACAGTAATATTGGTATTATATGTTCCATCTTTTGCTATATATTGTGATAAACATTCCCCTAAACTAGCAACTGTAGCCGAATTAACAGTTTTATATGTACCGTTATGGACCGCGTTTGCTGTCATAAAAGAAGAAACTATTTTCTGAATTGCCTTTGGATTTATTTGTGAATCTAACGCCCCACCAAAAGAACTGTTAAATATCATACATCCACATAATGCTATATATAATTTTTTCATGTTATTTCAGCGCTCCTTCGCATATATCCGCAACTGTTGCTACTTTTTTAATTGCTGCAATTTGTGTTGCATTAAATATTGTTGCTGTCGCAGATGCCACAGCCGATGCACCGGACATCACATTAGCTGTTGTATTCAAACTTTTTTCTTTGTTTTCGTCACCTTGACGTGTTTTATTTGTATTCGCAACCGCACTGGTTATAGTCCCAACCATACCAGTTCCAATACCAATACCTGATGCTATCGTTGCACCTGTGGCACGTTTGTTAATAGGTGTTAAATCGATGATTTCGTAATCGCGACACGCTTTTACAATGTTATCTGCAATAGCTATTTCTTCATTGGTTGCTGTATTTTCTATTTTTGCGACCAATTTAGCATCAGCTAATTCTTTTGTTGCCGAAATACATTTATTTATATTTTTTTCTAAATCTTCGCTTGTTTTATTCGTTGCTGCTAATGCAGTCCCAACAACACTGGTCGCTGTCGAAGCAGCCAATGTCCCAGTACGAACATTTCCCAACGTCTTTGATTTTTGTTCCAAAGCTGCCACATCAACATTTTCGCTGATAGCCTGTTTTCGTAACGCAGCAATATCATCATCACCTAAATCTATTTGGTTTTCATCACGCGCCTGTTGTTCCGGAGCCGATTTTAATGCTACCAATATATTTGATATATCATTATCCGTCTTTGCCTTGGCAATACCAGCACCAAGCGCTACACCACCAGTCACGGTCCCAACCGCAGTTACTGCGGTACCAATACCTGCCTTTACTTTCATGTCGTGCATAGAATCAGAAATTCCAGAACACGCATCCCTGACGTTTAAAATTGCAGTATCCAAATCAACTGCAAATCCCGGACAACATAATGTCGCCCCAACCAAAGACACTAATATACGTTTACGCATTGTTTTCTCTCCTATATTCCTGTGTGGCATTGTATCACATTTTTGCCTTGTATACAAACAAAAAACCGACACAAAGGCCGGTTTTTAAATATATTTATTTTTATTAAAACGGGATATCATCAGCGATATCTTCGATATTAACTTCTTCGCGTGGTGCAGATGGTGTTGCAGATGCACTTTCAGTCGATGCGCCATCAACTGCTTTTGCGCCACTCAAAATAACCATTTGTCCTGCATATGGATTCAATACAACTTCTGTTGTGAAAGTATCAACACCCTGTTGGTTTTGCCATTTACGTGTACGAAGTGATCCTTCTAAATATAATTTTGTTCCCTTTTGCAACATGCGTTCAGCAACATCAACCAATGATGGATTAAAAATAACAACGCGGTGCCATTCTGTTTGTTCTTTCTGTTCACCAGTTTGACGATCGCGCCATCTATCAGATGTTGCGAGCGAAAAAGAAACAACTTTTTGTCCCGATTGCATTGTACGAACCTGAGGTTCTTGACC
>CAMVAB010000070.1 GCA_947165335.1 uncultured Pseudomonadota bacterium
CATAACCGGCTTTAAAAAGAATCGCCCTGATACCATCGGCAATTTCTTTTTCATTTGGCGTTTTCCCCGATCCAATTGCCCAATATGGTTCATATGCAACGACAAATTCACCGTTTGACGGAATGCTTTCCAATAACATTTTTTTTACAGCACTCATTGTACGACCAGAATTTTTTTCTTCTGTTGTTTCGCCAATGCATATGATTGGGATTATTTTATTTTTTATGGCCGCATTTGCTTTTGATTTTACGATTGCATTTGTTTCGTTATGGTAAATACGGCGTTCACTGTGCCCGACAATGACATATTTTACATCGGCATCTTTTAACATCTGACCGGAAATGTCACCAGTATATGCGCCGTTATCGTGTTCGCTGATGTCTTGGGCACCAATTGTTATGCCGTAATTATTGCCACGAATTAAAATAAAAGGCAAACAAAGAACAACCTTATTTTGCGTTTTAACGTTTTTCAAAGCCTTTAAAATGCTTTCTTTTTCATCAATATTTCCATTCATTTTCCAATTGCCGATTATAAATTTCATTTTGTGTGCCTTTTTTATTGATTTTTTATCATCTTTTTTGCTATGGTATCGCAAAAGGTGAAAAAATGCTAGAATATTTACGTAATGCTGCTGACAAACCGTTGGCAAAAGTTTTAATGTTTGTTTTGATTTTCAGTTTCGTTGGCTGGGGTGCTGCCGAATGGATTTTTGGCGGTGCAACACGTGATACAACGTTGGTGCATGTTGGAAATGCGGACATTTCATTGGAACAATTTAATAATGAGCGTTCAAAACAATTGGCAACCATGACCAAAGAAGAACAACGCGCATCGTATACCGATCCGGCCAAGGCTTCCCAATTGATAAATTCTGTTATGTCAACGGTGACTTTGCATCAATTGGCATTGAACCGCGCAGAAGATTTGGGTTTTGTGGTTTCTGATAAACGAATCGCCGAAGAAATAAAAAAACATCCGCAATTTCAAATAAATGGTCAATTTGTACCATGGATGTTTGATATGGTTATACAAAATTCTGGCCTGTCGGAACAAGATATTGCGGCTTCGTTGCGTGCGGATGTTTTGCATGATATGGTATTGTCGCCAACAAAAGCCACATTACAAATTCCACAATTTGCGGTTGATGCTGCGTACAATGCACGCTATGCAAAACGTGATGTTAAATATTCGGTTGTAAAATTTTCTGATTACAAAGTCGATGAACCAAATGATGAACAATTGAAAAATTATTATGCTCAACATCCAACAATTGTTCCGGAAACGCGTTCGGTATCATATTTATTTGTTGCATCGGATAATTCAAAACCTGATTCATATGATGCAGGATTTGCAAAAACCCAAAAAATCGAGGATATGATAATTTCCGGTGATACTATGAAAGATGCTGCGAATAAAGGCGGGGCAAAATATGAAAAAATATCAAATCTTGCACGTAATGGGAAAATATCTGACAAAGTTTTAACAAACGATTTAATTGCAAAACTGTTTGCTATGGAATCTGGTAACGAAAGTGAAATTATTGAATTAAAAGATGGTTTCGTAATTTTGCGTGTTGATGACGTTATCGCAGAACACAATGCTGAATTTAATGATATTAAAAAATCTTTAATTTCTGGTTGGAAAAAATCTGAACAACGTAAACAAGCATACGCCAAAGCAAATGAGAAATTAATCGCATTGAATCATGGCGAAACAGTCAGAAATTTAAAGGAATCCAGTGTTTCCAGAACAGAAGGTGCACCATTGGTTGTGTTGAATGCTGCATTTGCCGGAAAAGAGGGCGCAAATTCAATTGTTGAAGATAATGATGCTTTCTATGTCGTCAGCGTTGGTAAAACTGTTATGCCAAAATCTGACAAAGCAAAGAAAGAATCTTTGCGTAAAGAATTGGAAAAAATGTCCACACGTTTTGTTATGGATGATTATACACGATTCTTGAAATCTGAATATCCAATAAAAATTAACGAAAGAAATTACGATAAATTTATCGCAAAATAAAAGTCGCCCATCGGGCGATTTTTATTTTGTACGAATACCATATTTTTCAAGAAATGCCGATTGTATTTTTTGTTGTTCTTGTTCTTTTCGTGCTATTTCTGCTTTTTTTATTTTTTCATTACATAAGTTGTATAGTTGTTCTGCTTTTGCATAGGTTTCCGAATCTTTATTTGTATAGTAATAGGTCTCTCTTGTAGAAAAACTTATTATATAAAAATCATCAGCAGATTTATTATCAGAAGGGATTTTTTCTATAGAAAAGATATACCCAAGAAAAAGTTTGTTACCGCAACTGTAGACGACATTATTATACTTACCTTGTTCTTTTGATAATGCATACAGCTTTATTGGACAACCTGGTACCATTTTTACATCAAAATCAAAGGTTAAATTCCACAGATTAGCTGTTGCGTCAACAAGGGATAAACAGCCATTAATAATTTCAGATTGTGACATATTTTTCAAAACATCAAATTCTTGGGTTGATGCTTTGTTATTCTTAAAAATTTTACCAAAAAATTTTTTTATTGTGTTTGTCATATTTGTTCCTTTTTTGTCTTGATTGATGTAAATAATATCACCAAAATAATATTTGTCAAGTTTTTTTGATACCGGCGGCCATAAAAAATGCCTAAGTGAGCGATTTTTGTTTTATAAGTATTTTCTTTTGTATATAATAAGAATATGCAAATTGAAACATCTGGCATTTTAATAAATATGCGCGCGTTTTCCGAACGTGATTGCATTGCGCATATATTTACACGTGACAATGGTGTGTTGGTTGGTATGTTGCGTGGGGCCGTTGTTGCAAAAAAAAATAAACCATTGATTGGTCAATATGGTGTCGTTTCTTGGAATGCACGCGTTGATTCACAATTGGGTGTTTTTCATTTCGAAAGTGAAAAAAATTTGTCTGCTCCGTTGATGATGAATCCGGAATTGTTAAAGATTATGAATTCGGTATTTTCGTTAATTTATACACTTATTCCCGAACGCGAATCGTATGACCACCTGTATACAAAAACATTTGATTTGTTAAATAATTTGCCACAATCATCAAATCCATATGATTTATATTTAAAATGGGAAATCGATTTTTTGGCTGATTTGGGGTATGCGCTGGATTTTACAAAATGTTCTGGGTGTGGTCGAAATGATGATTTAATATATATGTCCCCAAAGACAGGACGTGCAGTATGTGCCGATTGTGGTGCACCATATGCGGATAAATTGTATAAATTACCAATAAATTTAAACATAACAAAACGTTTTATTTCTGGTATCTGTGTGGCCCAGGGTGTCGATGTCCCGGTCGCCAGAAAAATATTTTAATTTATGTGTTTTTTTCTTGCACAGTTAAGTTTTTTTTTCTATGATTTTCTTGTTCAATAACAAAGGAGAAAAATATGATTTGGACACTTTTAATCCTGGTTTTGGCAATCGCGTTGTATGTATTTGGTGGTAAATTCATCAAATCCGGCAACAAGAAACCTTCTACCTTGGATATTATATTGCACAAAGGCGTTAAAGTCGTTGCGATTATGTTGATTGCTGGCTGTGTAT
>CAMVAB010000071.1 GCA_947165335.1 uncultured Pseudomonadota bacterium
GATTAGAAATCTGTTGCTCTATCCAATTGAGCCATGGGCGCTTGTCGCAAATGTTATATCAAACACATCGCAAATGCAACTTTTTTATTATTTTATATTCACTTTCAAGAAAACCTTCTTGCCACGTTGGACCATAACAGATTCTTTTGGTTCAACCATATAATCTTTGTCAGTTATTTTTTCACCGTCGATTTGGATTCCGCCCTGTTCTACCATACGACGCGCCTCTGATTTAGAATCGAACAATTTTACTGCGACCAAAAAATCAATTATTCCCATTGGTTTCGACATATTTAAATCAAAACTTGGTGCATTTTCAGTATTTCCACCATTAAACAAAGCCAATGCAGCCTCTTCTGCAGATTTTGCCACATCGACACCATGCGCAATAGCAGTCGCTTCAAACGCCAGGCGTCTTTTAACATCGTTCAATTCTGCACCCTGCTTTGTAGATAATTCTTTGATTTCATCCATTGGAATTTCTGTAAAGATTTTCAAGAATTTTTCCACTAAATCATCAGGCGTATTACGGAAATACTGATAATAATCATAAGCACTGGTTTTTTCTTCGTTTACCCATACGGCATTACCAGCAGATTTACCAATTTTATTACCATTTGCATCTGTTATCAAAGATGTAGACAACACATAAACTTCTTTGCCACATTTTTTTCGAACTAATTCAATCCCCATGACAGCGTTTCCCCATTGATCCGCGCCGCAAAGTTGTAAAATACAATTATATTTTTTAAACAAAGTCAAGAAATCAACCGCCTGGAAAGTCATGTAATTAAATTCTAAGAAAGACATCCCGTTTTCAAGACGTTTTTTAACACTTTCCATAGACAGCATGCGCGGAATTGTAAAATCAAGCCCATATTGTGCCAAGAAATCAAGATGAGAATACCCTTTCATCCAATCATAGTTATCAACCATAATCGCATCAGATTCTCCATCACCAAATTTCAAAAATTTAGAATAAGATTTTTTCAACCCCGCTACATTTTTTGCAATTGTTTCTTCATCCATCATTGGACGACCAGTATCGCGGCCAGACGGGTCCCCAATACGTCCAGTTGCGCCGCCAACCAACATTATTGGTTTATGGCCATATTTTTGAAGCCATCTCATCATCATAATTGGAACAAGATGTCCAACATGTAAAGAATCAGCAGTTGGATCCGAACCAAGATATACGGCAATTTTATCGTTATTCAACAGATCTTTCACAGCATCCATATTAGAGCTTTGGTTTATAAAACCACGTTGCTGTAATTCATCAAATAATTTATCTGCCATATCTTATAACCCTTTATTTTATTTCAAGGACTATTATAACACAATTTCAGGGTTTAATGTATATTATTTTTGTCTGGATTTGCAATATTGTATTATTTTGGTTTTTATATTGCTTTTAAACTTTGCTGTTGTTTTTACAACAACTTTATGACGACATGTTGAACCAACATGACAGTCATAAGAAATTACAGAAGCTTCATCTGTGTTATACAAATTTACATTCGACACAGATATATTTAATGCTTTCGACATATTTATGCCTTTATTATCTGGTCAATTGTCTTGTGATATTCATTGTAGCACTGCGTCTGCCAACGACATCAAAATAAGTTTGTTTTACCCCTGTTGGTTCCACTGTATATCTGGATCTAATCGGTAAAAAAACTACTCTTCCTGTTACTCTTACTTTCATATTTTATCCTTTTTTGTGGGGGTCAAAAAACCGCGCTCTTTTCAAAGCGCGGTTTGTTTTCCCTTGCTTTGATTTTTAGCTTAACATCTTTGCGACTTCGTCTGCTAAGTTGTCTTCGCGTTTTTGGATTCCTTCACCCAAAACATAATATGCATATCCGGCCAATTTTCCACCGTGTTCTGCAATTACATCTTTTACTGTCTTGGATGGATCCATAACAAATGGTTGTTCTTCCAAAACGGATTCTGCATACCATTTCTTGATACGGCCTTCAACCATCTTTTCAACGATATTTTCAGGTTTGCCAGCTGTTGCGCCAGATTCAATGAACACTTTCTTTTCGCGTTCAACTGCTTTTGGATCAACATCTGCAATTGTCATAAATTCAGGTTTATTTGCAGCAATATGCATAGCGATTTTAGAACCGATTTCATCGATTCTTGCATCATCACCATCGATTGCAACAACTACACCGATTTGTCCCATACCTGGAACCAAAGCATTATGAACATATGTATAAATATGATCACCATTTACTTTGGCAATACGGCGCAAAGACATATTTTCACCAATTGTAGAAATTGTTGCGGCAATATCATCTTTCACAGCGGCCATTGTTGCTTCAAAATCACCTTGTAATTCCATTGCTTTGTTTGCAACATTAGCAACCAGAGTTTGGAATTTATCATTTTTAGCAACAAAATCTGTTTCTGCGTTCAATTCAACAACACAACCCATGTTGTCACATTTTACAACAGTAACCAAACCAGAAGCAGCGACACGACCCGCCTTTGATGCGGCCTTTACAATACCTTTTTGACGCAACCAATCTGCAGCGGCTTCAATGTCACCATCGTTTTCAACCAATGCTTTTTTGCAATCCATCATACCTGCGGCGGTTTTTTCGCGCAGTTCTTGAATTAATTTTGCTGTTACTTCTGCCATTTGTATTTCCTTTCTTTATATATTATTTATCTGCTTTGTCTGCCAATTTGCTGCGACGAACTTCACGAGCTTCAGAAGTTTTAGATTTTTGTTTTGCTTCTTTGACTTTCAAATCGTGTTCATATTCTTCAGCAGCGGCTTCTGCATTATCAGATTCTGCTTTTTTACCAGCAGCGCCCCCCAATCTTTTTTCAATACCAGACAAAATAGCATCAACAAACAAATCACAATACAATTGTGTTGCACGTGAAGCATCATCGTTACCTGGAACTGGGTAATCAACCAATTCTGGGTTAGCATTTGTATCACAGATAGCAATTGTTGGAATGTCCAAATTTCTTGCTTCATGAACAGCATTTAATTCACGTGGTACATCAATAACAATCATCGCCTGTGGAATGCCGTGCATTTCCAAAATACCACCAAAGATTTCGCGTAATTTAGCAACTTCTTTGGTCATAACACCGACTTCTTTTTTTGTTAAACCCAATTTGTCAGCATTAACAATATCGTTTTCCATTTTTTTCAAACGACGGATGCTTTGAGAAACTGTTGTCCAGTTTGTCAACATACCACCCAACCAACGATTGTTTACATAATATTGACCGCAACGTTCTGCGGCATCTTTAACAATATCTTTTGCCTGATGTTTAGTAGCAACGAACAATATTTTACCACCAGCTGCTGCGATTGCTTCCAATGCAACCAAAGAGCGATGTAAAAGTGGTGCTGTTTTGTTCAAATTTATGATGTGAATTTTATCTTTTACGCCATAAACATATGGTGTCATTAATGGGTTCCAACGACGTGTGTGGTGTCCAAAATGAACGCCAGCTTCCATTAATTGTTTCATAGTAAATGTTGGCAATGCCATGATTTTATCCTTTTTT
>CAMVAB010000072.1 GCA_947165335.1 uncultured Pseudomonadota bacterium
AATAAAAAAAAGAGTATAGAGTGCGTAGAATAGTTGAAAAATCCATGCTTGGAAAAGCATGGACGGTGTCGGATGATTATGAACAAGAGATAGATTTACGCGATACAGAACATTTAATCAAAAAAATTCTGGGTTCGCGTGGTATAGTTGGCGACACTGAAATAGAACGTTTTTTACATCCGTCTATTAAGGAATACATGCCTGATCCTTTTGTATTAAAGGACATGGACAAGGCAACAAGTATTATTGCCGATGCTATTTGTGATGGTCAAAAAATCGCTATTTATGGTGATTATGATGTTGACGGAATAACATCTACTGCAATTTTTATTAAATATTTACGCAGAATAGGTGCAGATGTATCGTGGCATTTACCAACACGTGAAGGCGAAGGTTATGGTTTGAATATATCCGCAATTGAACAAATTGCGCAAACCGGTGTTGGATTAATAGTAACTGTTGATTGTGGTATCAGTGGTGTATCGGAAGTAAAAAAAGCAAAAGAATTGGGATTGAAAATTGTGATCACGGATCATCATTCGCCTGATAATATTTTACCAGATGCGGATGCAATTGTTAATCCAAAACGTGTTGATGATACATCTGGATTATCATTTTTAGCTGGGGTTGGTGTCGCATTTTTGACATTAGTTGCGTTGAATCGTGAATTGAAAAACAGAAACTTTTTTAATGATGATGTTCAACAAATAAATCTTTTAAATTATATGGATTTTGTCGCGCTTGGGACGATATGTGATACTATGCCGTTGATCGGATTGAATCGTGCATTTGTTTCAACTGGTTTAAAGGTTTTAGGACTTAGACAAAATCTTGGTCTTAAAACACTGATGGATTTAGCAGGCATAAAACAACCTTCTGTTTATGCTGCTGGATTTGCTATTGGTCCTCGTCTTAATGCGGCAGGGCGTCTTGATTCCGCTGCACCTGCACTTGAATTGTTGTTAACAGATAACCCATTGGTTGCTAATGATTTAGCTAATAAATTGCATCATATGAATCAGGAAAGAATAGATATTCAAAATGCTATTATGTTGTCTGCAACAGATATGGCAGATCGTTGTTGCAAGGATGGCAAATGTAGTTTATTTGTTTGTGGCGATAATTGGCATGGTGGTGTAATGGGAATTATCGCGGGGCGTTTGAAAGATAAATATAATTTGCCAACATGTGTCGCTACACGAAGCGAAGGGGTTATAAATGGTTCTGGGCGATCGGTCCCTGAAATAGATTTGGGTAAAATAATACACGATGCTTTGGCAGCGGGTATTTTATCAGAAGGTGGTGGACATTCTGCCGCAGCGGGTTTTACTTTAAATGTTGAGCACGAACAAGATTTTTGTGATTTTCTTGAACATGCTGTTAGTGAACAATTAAACGGAAAACAACCAAGTCCGGAAATATTTGTTGATGCACAAATTGATGCCACTGGTGCGACTATGAAATTGGTTGAAGGTTTATCTGAAATCGCACCGTTTGGACAATCTAATCCAGAACCAACATTAGTATTAAATGGATGTATATTAAAATTTGCAACGGTTATGGGTAATGGCGCGCATTTGCGTGGAATGATTCGAACAAGCAATGGGGGACAATTATCTTTCGTTGGTTTTAATTTAGTTGGGACACCTGTTGGTGATTTTCTGCTGGACGAAGCGAATATAAATACTAAAATAATGATGTTAGGTAAATTAAAAGAAAATGAATATAACGGGCGTTCAAGCGTTCAATTCACACTTGAAGACATGGCGGTATGATGGATAACAAAATAAAACTTTTAATAGATAAAATCAAAAACGCAAAATCTATTTTAATTGCGGGACATAAAAACCCAGATGGCGATTCTTTGTGTTCTGCATTAGCGTTAATGAAAATTATTGAATTAAATTTTGGTAAAAAACCAACAGTGATTTATGATGGAAATGTTCCAAAGTTTCTAGATGAAATACCTTTGCGCAGAGAAACCTGTTTTTATGTGCATCTGCCTGAGAACGCAAAATTTGATTTATGTATATTGGTCGATTATGGAACGCGCAGTCATTTGGGTGGCGCTGAAAAATTTACAAATGCTGCAGATTTTGTGATTGAATTTGATCATCATTTTAATGAAGATGTGGTTGGAAATTTATGTTTTGATGATACAACAAAAGCAGCCGCTGCCCAGGTTATATACGATGTTGCAAATGAAGCAAAATTTAAAACAGATCAAGATATAATTGATTTGTTAACGTTGGCGATAATAACCGATACCGGCAATTTTAAATTTGTTCGAAACAGTGATGTTTTGCGGGAAACAGCGGATTTGGTTGATGCAGGTGCTAATGTTGCGCATTTAACAAATATATTAAATAATAAAGCAAAAAAAACTGTTTTGGTCGAAGCTAAAACGGCAGCAAATGCTGAATTTTATATGAAAGGTCGTCTCGCAATTGCAACAATCACACATGATGATTATAAAAAATTAGATGGTCGTGGCGAACTGGTGTTAAATCTTTTGTCCCAAATACATGGTGTTGAATACGTTGCTCTGTTAAAAGAACAAAAGGAAGATCAAATAGGTGTATCTTTACGCAGCAAACGAATACCTATAAATGAAATCGCAGAAAATCTTGGTGGCGGTGGGCATTTGTGTGCTGCAGGCGCAGTTGTAAGAGATAGTATTGAAAACGTTAAAGATCAAATCATAAATGCTTTCAAAGGAAAATAGATGAAAAAAATTGTTGTGACATTATTTTTAATTTTGAGTTGCACTTTTGCCAATGCATCAGTGGATAAAAAATTGGTTGGTAATGCCGAAAAATATTTAAATTCTATTACTGGATTGCATGGTAATTTTACACAAGTTGCTAATGGTAAAACGGAAAAGGGCGTGTTTTCTATGTTGCGTCCGGGACGCGTTAGACTTGATTATAACAATGCACCAATTCAATTGATTTCTGATGGTAAAGATTTGTATTTTTATGATAAATCACTTGATCAAATCACAACTGTTCCGTTGACAAGTACACCGGCGGGGATACTTGTTCGTAAAAAAATAGATCTGCAAAACGCAGATATCAAAGTTCTTGAAACATCGTCTGGCAAAGATACGTTTACATTAAAGATGGTTTTACGTGATCAGGAAGGTTTGGGAAATATGTCTGTTGTTTTTGCCAAAAGCCCGGTGCGTTTAGTTTCGTGGTCCGTAGTTGATGCAACATCAGCAAAAACAGATGTGTATTTTCATGATTTAAAAAATAAAACAGATTTCGGTAAAAACTATTTTCAATTATCACGTCATAAAACAGTCAGCACAAATGATGGTGATGATTTTTATGATTAAGGTTTAACATGTTTGGAATAAGTTGGACTGAATTTTTAGTAATTTTATTAGTCGCAATTTGTATTGTTCCTGCTAAATATTGGCCTGATGTAGCGCGTTTTTTTGCTAAGATTGTTAAATATATTCGCAATTTAATTTGGAAAATAAATGATTT
>CAMVAB010000073.1 GCA_947165335.1 uncultured Pseudomonadota bacterium
TACACAGAACATGTTTCAGAATCTTTGAAAGAAGCAACATGGCAATCTTTTGGTTTGCATCTTGGGTTGAAATATTCTTTCTAAAGAGAAAAATAGGAACACATGAAACTTAAAGTGCCTGTATTTTTTGGGGTAGCGGTTCTTTGTGCCACGATAGCAAATGTGGCATCTGCCAACAGTGGCGCATTTGATTTAGAACGTTGGGATAATGTGATTGAAAACATCCGCACGCGCGCCGAAAAACAAAACATCAGCAAATCAGTTATTGATGAAACATTGAAATCCCCTGCCTTTATCCCAAGCATTGTTAAATCAGATAAAAACCAATCTGAATTCACATTAACTTTGAATCAATATTTATCCCGCACAGTAAACGACACACGTGTTAAACAAGGACTCAGCAAAAAAGCAGAATACCCCACATTATTATCACGTGTTGAAAAAAAATATAACATTCCCAAAAATGTTATGCTGGCGTTTTGGGGAATGGAATCTAATTACGGTTCGGTAAAATCAAAACACCAACTAACCAGTGCTTTTATGACTTTGATTTATGAAGGTCGTCGCGAAGAATTTTTTTCAAAACAACTATTAGCATTAATGAAAATAGCAGATAAAAACAAATTACAAATAAATAATATTTACGGATCTTGGGCGGGGGCCATGGGGCATTTTCAATTTATCCCAACAACTTTAACACAATATGGTGTTGACGGCAATAACGATAACCGTATTGATATTATAAACAGTGTTGGAGATGCGATGATGAGCGCTGGAAATTATCTGAACAAACTGGGATGGGCAAAAGAAGAACCTATAATTTACCATGTTATTTTGCCTGGTGATTTTGACAGAAGTGTTTTAAACGGTGATACAAAAAAATCTTTCAAAGAATGGTCAAAAATGGGTGTTATGAAAACAGATGGAACGCCACTGCCTGAAAATGAAACCATAGTTGGTTTAATTGCAGACACAAAACAAATTGCTGAAAACGATTTATTTGCCACACCCGCCGAAGATTCTGATGTCGCTGTAACACCCGTAATTCAAGCATATTTAACATATCCTAACTTTTACAGAATAAAAAAATGGAACAATTCGTCGTGGTATGCGATCGCCATTGGTGAATTGTCTGAAAAATTAAAATAGTTTTGTCAATAAAAAACGAAAAAATTCCAAAAAATAAAAACATTGCTTATGCTTTTTTTCTCTGGTACTATTTGCATTGTATCATTTAAAGGAAATATATTATGACTATAAAAGTTCGTGATTATGAAGTTCGTTTGACACGCACTAAAGAAGAAAGAAAACAGGTGCGTCAATTACGTTATGATGTTTTCTGTGTCGAAGAAAATGCATCTGCAACAGAAGAACAAAAAAGTTTAGGTGAAGAATACGATTCTTACGATACATATGCAGACTATATGGCTGTGTTTCACAACGGGAAAATTGTTGGGACATACCGTATTATTGACCGCGAAGCCGCTGAAAAAATGGGTGGTTTTTATACAGAACGTGAATTTAATTTATCAAAAATTAAAAAAATCAAAGGCAACATTGCTGAAATGTCGCGCGCATGTGTTAACGCAGAATATCGTGAAAACGGACTTGTTATGCGTCTACTTTGGGCTGGGCTTTGTGAATACGTTGTTAAACGCAAAGTTGCTATACTATTTGGTGTTCCATCATGGGTTGGACAAAAACCTGCTCAATTTGCCCAGGCGATTTCATATCTTTATTACAACTGTTTGTCGCCATTACATTTACGAGCAACAGTATTAAAAGAAAATTTGGACCCAAGTGTCGATCCACGTTTAACACAAATGAATATTTTACCACGTGTATTTGTTGATGAAGACGAAGCGCGCAAACAAATGACACCTTTAATCAAAGGTTATTTGCGTCTTGGCGCAACATTTGGTCGCGGGGTATTTATCGACAAAGGGTTTGGAACATGCGATGTGTTTGTTATGGTTCAAACTAAAAATGTTGATAAAACATATCAAAAACATTTTGCAGGATCTGAAAACGCATTTGATGAATTAGGTATCAAAGAAGGTCCATTACATATGCTTGGAAAAATCATTATGTCTCCTATTACTGGTACAGCAAAAGCAATTCGTGCCTTTGCAGAATTATTTATGCGCGAAGATGCAGAAGACATTGAATACATAGACAAGGATGAATCAGAAGAAACACCAGGGGAACACTAGAACCATGAAAATTCGCAAACAAAATATATTTAATACTACGTGGGCGGCGGTTAAATTTGCTTCTGCGTGGCTGTTTGTGTGTTTGAATGCATTGATTCTTTGTTTTATTCCGACTGGTAAAGCGTCTGTGAAATACATGCGTGTATTCATGCGCCAATTCAATTGGTTTATGGGTGTTCGTTTAAAAGTCAAAGGTAAACTTTCACCAAAACGTCCATTGCTTTGTGTATGTAATCATATATCTGTTTTTGAATTATCAACGATACCTGTGGCGTTTAGTGGTTCTTTCTTTGGGAAAAAAGAATTGGAATCATGGCCTTTGGTTGGTTGGATGGCAAAAAAATTCGGTGTGATTTTTATTGATCGCCGTCCATCACATGTAATGGATGCAATGAATGCTGTAAAAAAAGAACTTGAAACCGTAGATTACCCAATGTTTATTTTTCCAGAAGGCACTTCCACAAATGGTGCATATGTAAAACAATTCAAAAGTTCATTATTTGATGTTATTGAAAAAACGGGTGCAACTGTTCAACCAGTAGTGATAAATTATCGTCTTAGGGATGGAACAAAAATTAGCGATATCGACATGGCAAATCATTTTGCGTATTTTGATAATAAGAAAATGGATTGTGGTCCATATTGCAAACGTGAACGCAGTGCATTTATGCAAATATTTCATATAATGATGTTGGGCGGATTTTTGGTTGAAATCGAAGTTTTATCGATTCCCGACTTAGAAGGGATGGATCGTAAACAAATGGCAGACACACTGCATGAAATCATTTCAAAAAAGTATATGGAAAATAAATAAAATAGAGTGGTAATAAAAATGAAAACAGCGATAACTCCTACACGTGAAGAAAATTTTAGCGAATGGTATCAAAATTTAATTACAGCTGCAGATCTGGCAGAAAATTCACCAGTACGTGGTTGTATGACAATTAAACCTTATGGTTGGGCTATATGGGAACTTATGCGTAATGAAATGGATAAACGCATCAAAGCAAACGGCGTATTAAATGCTAATTTTCCTTTGTTAATCCCTATTGATTTCTTTAACAAAGAAGCAGAACACGTTGCTGGTTTTGCAAAAGAAGCAGCTGTTGTCACACACCACAGATTGAAAATGATTGATGGTACTTTGCAACCAGACCCTGATGCAAAATTAACCGAACCATATGTTATTCGTCCAACATCTGAAACTATTATTGGTGAAGCGATGTCGCGTTGGGTTCAATCTTATCGTGATTTACCATTAAAATTAAATCAGTGGG
>CAMVAB010000074.1 GCA_947165335.1 uncultured Pseudomonadota bacterium
ATGAATACAATAAAATAAAAAAGGAAATTAAATCTTATATTGGACACGATGTAATCAAATCATCAAAACGCGAAAATTTTATAGAACGTTTTATCAGACATTTAACAAAGAAACCAAAGAAATAATTTTTCTACAAACTTTTTGTCAGTGGTCTTTTATGGTATAATTGCATTATAATGGGTTTTGTTCAAAGGTTAAATTATGAATATAAATATGAACGATATTTTTGATTTCTATGAAAATCGTATTAAATGCCATGTAGAATCTGTGAATTATTTTGCAGATCTTTTAGGCTATCATTTCCCAGAACACGATGGTGATAAAATTATAGAACCAATTCGCACTGGATATGCATATGTTTTCTATAATAAATATCATAAAAACTTTCATTTAACAGATGATATGGTCGCTTTGTGCAAAGACGCTCAAAATATACATCACAAACATGCATCGCATCATGTCGAAGCATATAAAGACGTCAAAGATATACCAGATGTCCATTTATATGAAATTGTTTCAGATTGGGCATCTGCTAATTTTGAACAAATAAATATAATTAAAGAACAAGATGCTTTATATTTACAACCATGGTTTAACAAGGAAATGTCCAATCTTGGTTGGACCAAACATCAAATGGATATAATTCAAAAATCATTTGATATTTTTGATAAACAAACCGACAAAAATAAAGTTAAAGCGATTTGGCAACCATTGCTTGAAAAAGCAGATTTATGATATTGTTTTTAAACGATTTTTTATATATTGAAAAAAATAATATTCTATATAAAATATATCTGTCTGGTCCCATCGTCTAATGGTCAGGACATCAGATTCTCATTCTGACAATATGGGTTCGATCCCCATTGGGACTGCCATAATTTTTATGAATAAAAAAGGCCGGCATTTGCCGGCCTTTTTGTTAATTTTTTATCGTTTAATCAAGAAACATTTTTGCCTGCTTCAAAAGACTTATTGCTGCATCAATATCGTTCTTGTTTATAGATGAAGTTTCAATCTTTTGAACAACAATTTTTTCTGGTTTTGATTTTACGCCATTTGCTTCTTCATTGAAAGTCCCGTTATGTAAAACCTTTTTTACGCCGGCAATAGTCATACCCTTGTCATAAAGCAATGATTTAATCGCTTCCAATTTTTCAATTGTATCTTGACGATAATAACGACGATTTCCAGCACCAGTCACTGGACGAATAGCCCCAGCAAATTGTTTTTCCCAATAACGCAATGTATGTGCAGGCACATTTAATCGTTTTGCGACTTCATTTATTGGAACAAAATATTCATTTTTGTTTTCCATCCCTGCACGACCTTTTGTTATTATGCGTTTTCGCTATCAGGTGCAATTTCCGCCGTATTGACAGATTCTTCCGTAATAACATCATCGCTTTCTTCTTCGTGATCGATTGCGATTGCAGACACAACTTTTTCACCTTCGGCGGTTCTAAACAATGTCACCCCAGCAGTTGAACGACCAGCGATACGGACATCTTTAACAGGTGTTCTGATAATCTTGCCACCGTTTGTAACCATGATAATATCTTGATTATCATTTACAGGGAACGATCCAGCTACTGCTGTGTTTTTACCACCAAGTTTAATGTTAGTAAATCCATTACCACCACGATGTGTTAAACGATATTCATATGAAGACGTGCGTTTACCAAATCCATTTTCAGAAATCGTCAAAATGAATTCTTCTTTCAATGCCATCTTTGCCATTTGTTCATCGCTTAATACAAGTGTTGTATTTTCTTCTTCCGCATCTACTTCTTCTTCGATACCGGTTGCTGCACGGCGCAATGCGCGGCTTTGCTTTACATATGCAGCACGAACCACAGAATCAGATTCACCATGATTCAACATAGCCATACCGATAATGTGGTCATCTTTTTGTAATGATAATCCGCGAACACCGGTTGAATTACGTCCTGCAAAGATACGAATTTCAGGAACAGCGAATCTTATGCAACGGCCACGATAAGTAGACAAGAATACATCTTGATCTTCGGTACATGGCAAAACAGCAATCAAAGAATCGCCTTCGTCCAATTTCATAGCAATCTTACCATTTGCGCGAATTGAATCGAAATCAGACATACGGTTTCTGCGCACTGTTCCAGACGCTGTTGCGAACATAAGGAAATGTTCTTTACCTTCCTCTGCAACGCGTTTTACTTCGTCTTCTGGAACCGGCAAAATCGCAGTGATTGTTTCACCTTCGGTCAATGGTAATAAATTAACCAATGGACGTCCCTTGCCTGCAGCAGTTGCTTCTGGCAATTTATATGTTTTTAATTTATAGCACAAACCTTTGGAGCTGAAAAACAACAATGGCGTATGAGTATTTGCAACAAATACATTTACAACATAATCGTCTTCTTTTGTTGTCATAGCGTTTCTGCCTTTGCCACCACGTTTTTGTGCACGATAAGTATCAAGCGCAACACGTTTGATGTATCCAGTATTAGAAACTGTCACAACCATATCTTCACGCGCAATCAAATCTTCTATATCGATATCGATTTCTGCATCAGAAATTTCACTGCGTCTGGCCTGAGACCAGTTATCGCGAACGGCTGCTGTTTCTTCACGAATAATTTGAACTATGCGTTCATGACTGCTAAGTATTGCCAACAAATCTTTGATTGTTGCACCCAATTCAGTCAAATCATTATGAATCTTGTCGCGTTCCAAACCAGTCAATCTGTGTAATTGCAATTCAAGAATTGCTTTCGCCTGGTCTTCAGACATATAGAACATACCATCTTTGTATTCAGTATTTGGATCATCAATCAAATTGATATAACTTTCGATATCGGACGCCGCCCAACCGCGTGAAATCAACGCGGCACGTGCATCATCTGGGTTTGCAGATTCTTTTATCAATTTGATAACTTCGTCTAAATTACCGCAAGCAACAGATAACCCCAGCAATGTGTGCGCACGATTACGCGCTTTGTTCAAATCGAATATTGTGCGGCGACGAATAACTTCTTCGCGGAATTCGATAAACGCATCCAATACACTTCGAACAGTAAACAACATTGGACGGCCACGATTTAAAGCCATCATGTTGACTGGGAAATTAGATTGCATTTCAGTGTATTGGAATAAATGATTCAATACAACCTCTGGCATAGTGTCGCGTTTTAATTCGATAACAACACGCAACCCTTCCTTGGAAGATTCATCGCGAATATCTGAAATACCTTCGATACGTTTATCTTTGACCATTTCAGCAATTTTGATAATTAACTGTGATTTATTAACCTGGTACGGTAATTCATCAACAATAATCGCCTGATGATCATGAACATTTTCAAAATGAGTTTTTGAACGAACAA
>CAMVAB010000075.1 GCA_947165335.1 uncultured Pseudomonadota bacterium
GAGTAAGCGAAAACAAAACACAGAGAAACTAGAACTACATTAACGTTGTTTATACTTTGTTTCCATTTCAAGAATCAGATTATATATTGAATAACGCGCATTAGCATTCAACACTTTATTGGCGCGGTCTATTTGTTGTACGCTTTCTAGTATCTTTCTTTTGTCTTCCCCAGAAAGCTCGTCTTCGTTTGCATAATAAAAGTTTGAGATTCTGTGTAGCAATGAATCACAGTTGCTTGTTTGACGGTATGATCTGCTTCTGATCTCACGAGGTGTTATTTGAAAATTAACTTTCGGCATAATATTTACCTTTGGTATTTTTGTTTAAGATTTTCAAATTTAGATTGTATACTTCGTAATACTTTACGTGATAAATTGAATTTCTGTTTGTTTAACTGTTTTAATGTTTTGTCTAAAAATATCCAATCACAAGCTTTCAGTGTATTATGATCTATAAAATAACTTATTTGTGCTGCCAAATCTGCTGTGCTTTGTTTTTGCTCAGATATGTTTGGATGCATAAAATCATCGTACATTTTCTTTTGTTCGTTCATATCTGACCCCCTTTGTTTTAAAAGGTTAATCTTTTAATGGAATCTGTAACAACTGATCCGGATAAATCAAATCTGGGGTTTTAATGTTGTTGCGTTCTGCAATCATTGTAAACAAAATTCCACGACGTAAAAAATTACGAGCAATAATCCACAAACAATCGCCACGGCGAACAGTATAGAAAGTGTTGTCATCACCAGTCATTTCAGGCATAACAAAAACATGTTCAATATTTGCGATTGTGGTGCCTTCGCTATCATGCAGGCGAATGTTTAATTTATATTTTTCGCCACTTTTTAATTTGCCAACATTAGCCCCCAGACCATAATTTTTATAATCTGATACACGCGCAAAACCAATATATTTATCGTTCAAAGATAATGATACGCGTAATCTTGGCAACCCTTTGCCAGTTACAACCATGCGTCCAGTATCAAGATAATCTATTTTTGAAACGACTAAATCACCATCTGCTAATACTGGGGCTTGCATGATTTTGCTGCCGTTTTTTGTTAATAATAATGATACCGCATTTTTATAACCATGTTCGGAAATGTATACAAACACTGAATCAGCAGATTTAACATTTTTATTCGCGTCTATTAACGATATAGTATAATTACCAGGTTTTAATGCGTTTGTAGTTGTATAAACAAATTCGCCATCTTTGTTTGTGTGTTCTGTTGCAACTATTTTTTTGTTAATAACAATAGAAATGTTAGATTCTTTTGGGTTGCGTCCAGCAATCATGATATTGCCAAATTTTTCAATTCTTACCAAATCGAAAGAAGGTGTGTTTTGATTAACGTTTTTTGTAATTGGTTTTACAATTGGTTCTGGAACAGATGGGGTTACAACTTTGACAGGAGTATTGACTTTGAACAACATAATAAATACAGTAATCAAAATGACCAATAAAGCACACAAAATAGGGAACCAATAAGATTTCAGCACAGTTCTATTTTTTGCGTTTTTAATTTTTTCTGTTTTATGAACCACAGGTTTCTTTTCCGTTTTTGCAAAAACATTAAATCTCTTTAGAAATCTGCGAGTCATTTCACGACGTCTCGCCAGCCAAGATTGTTGGCGGTTAACTGCGTCATTTATCATTTCGTCTGTGGAACGTTTTGTTTTTCCTATGTTTGTTGCTGCCATAATTATACCTCGTAAAATAGTTTTCTTTGACAAAATTATTCCAAAAAATATTTATTTGTCAATGTTTTTATGATATAATCATAAAGACAAAGACGATAGGAGCAGAAATGGTTCACAAAAAGATAGGTATTATGACTACGGGCGGCGATTGTTCGGGTTTAAATACAGTTATTCAGCGCTTGGTTGATGGGGCAGAGCGCAGAAAATGGGATGTAATTGGCGTACAGGATGGGACTGATGGATTATATGCAAATCCTGCAAGAACAATCGAATTAAACAATAATGTTTTTCAGTTCGCGTCATCTCACCTGGCGGGCAGTATTTTATCAAATGGACACGCGGCAACTACTAATTTTGAATCGGCTGCGCGCGCTGGAAAATTGGCTGCTTTTAACAAAAGATTACAAAAATCATTGAAAGATTTAAATTTGGATGCTCTTGTTTTAATTGGTGGAAACGGATCTTTGTCTTTGGCGCATTTATATCGTGAAATTTACAGTGGTCTTTCGTTGGTCTGTATTCCAAAAACGATTGATATGGATGTACCTTTAACAGATAAAACGATTGGTTTTGATACAGCTGTACAACAATTGGTATCGTATTGCGATCAGTTATTATTGACGGCGCGCAGTCATCATCGTTGGTTTGTTGTTCAAACAATGGGGCGTGATTGTGGACAACTTGCATTACATGCTGGTGTTGCCGTTGCTGCGGATGCCATTGTGATTCCAGAAATAAAATTTGATATAGATAATTTAATTAAACACATTAAACAATCAAAACGCGATTACGGAATAATCATGGTCGCAGAGGGTATTTCTGTTCGTGGCCATTCTGGAAAGCCAGCAGAAATAATATCGCGTCAATTAAGTGCTGCGGGGATAGCAAACAGAACCGCGTTTCCTGAATATACTCAACGGGCAGGCGATACCGTTGCAACGGATAGAATATTGGCGGCTGGATTTGCCGACACTGCATTACATGCAATTGAAAACAACGAAACATATGTTATGACTGTATTGCAAAATGGCGAATATAAAACAATTTCGTTAGATGAATTTTTTGCAGCAGGCAAACAACAAAAAGATCCAAATATCATTGGTGCCATGACATCAAATGCCTATGTTGAACCAGATGATGATTTATTACACATCGCGACAGATATGGGTATATATATTGGTGAGAAAAGAAAATAAAAAAACGGGCATTTGCCCGTTTTTATTTTGTTCTCTGTTTTGATATGCGTTTAATTTTTCTTAATAGTCTATCAGCATATTTATAACATTGATTAACTGTCATATATGGAACATCTAAATCATGTTCTAATTTTTTAGGAGATGTTGATACCGGGGTTAATCTTTTTGTTATATCGTATTCGCAAACACCTGTTGCATTTGAATTAGATGCGCGAACCAAAACTTTCGTTCCAATAACCATTTTTGCAGGGTGTAAATCAGAACTATTTGAATAATTTTGAGACCATGTATAATAAGGAACAGCAAAGCGTCCCCATGCTTCGTTATACAATTCTAAACATATAACATCATCTTTCTTAATATAATAATTATTTACTACAATTGCTTTCTTTGTTGACATAATAAA
>CAMVAB010000076.1 GCA_947165335.1 uncultured Pseudomonadota bacterium
TATATCGAATTCGGTTTAATTTATCTTTATTACCGTTCGCTAACGATGTTTCAACAAAAGTTGCGCAATCAAATGCATCAAATCGTATTAGCGGATCAGTGTCCGGCAGTTTTTCTTCGCCAAGTGGATTAAGAACATATTTTACATCAAGGTATTCTTCACCAATATAGTGTTGCTGATGTGTGCATCCACAAAAGATAAATAAGCACAATATAAATTGTAAAAATTTATTTTTCATCAGATTCAGAATTTAATTTTATGCCATTATAACATAAGACGGTGGCATCACGAATTTGCATTTCACTAGATTTCGGCAAAGATGCTATTTTAGAAACGCAATCTAATAATAAATCTTGATTTTGAATATTTTTAACAACATGTTCAATAGTTTCAATTTGTTGTTTTTTTGTCAGTTTTGCCCATTTTTTCATAGAAGCATTTTCAAAAGTGTGCGTTGGTTTTACAAAAAAACCAAGAACTATAAATGTAAACAGAACAAAAACAATAATAGAGATTTTGATAAATCTTTTGATAAGTTGAATTTTTGTCTTCTTAGTCATGGTTTACTCGCATTTTTCAACCCATACATCATATGTGTCGTTTTGTAATGGGTTTTGACCGGGTTCGTTATGATTCATCCAACCGCTAAAGATACGGATTTCTGATTTTGTATATATTTCAAGAAATGCATAGAAATTTTCTGCTTCAAAAGGGTCAGTTTGCTTACAGTTTTGAACTTTGATTGTCAAACCGTCGTGTTGTACCGATTGCCCAACTTTGATCGGAACAATTTGTGTTTTTCCGGCGGCTTTGTTCATAACACGAATAATTGCTGTATCTTTTTCAATATATGCAAAAGCAGGGGAATTTAACAATAAAAACAGGGGTGTTATGAATAAACATAAAGATTTAACGATATTCATTTTGCACCCCCTTTGTTTTTTGTGTAAAAGATTAGTCTTCAGCACTTTCTTTTTTAGTGTTAGCAGACAAATCTTCAACAATACGAGCTTTCTTACCAGACAAACCGCGCAAGAAGAACAATTTCGAACGGCGAACTTTACCTGTACGAACTTTTTCAATCTTTTCGATTGCTGGAGTATATAATGGGAATTTACGTTCTACACCAACGCCATAAGATTCACGACGTACAGTGAAAGAAGCATTGTTTCCGGTTCCACCATCGCGTGCAATAACAACACCTTCGAAGATTTGGATACGGAATTTATCACCATCTTTAATTTTTACATGAACTTTGACAGTATCCCCGGCTTTGAATTCAGGGATAACTTTGTTACCCTTCAATTTGGCAACTTGTTCTTGTTCAATTTTTTTAATAATGCTCATTTTAGTTTTCCTTTATTAAATCCGGACGACGTTCTTTTGTTATTTCGTCCGATTGTTGTTTCCGCCACCGTTCGATATTGCCATGGTGACCGGACAGCAGGACTTCTGGGACTTTATGTCCACGCCATACTGACGGACGGGTGTATAATGGCCATTCAAGCCCGCCGATTTCGAAACTTTCGTTGTTGATGGCTTCTTCGCCACCACCTAGTACATTATCTAATAGACGAACGCAACTGTCAATAAAAACTTGTGCTGCAATTTCACCGCCAGATAACACATAATCGCCAATAGATAACTCTTCAATATCATATTCGTCTATAACGCGTTGATCAATGCCTTCATAACGGCCACAGAGCAGGGTTATGTTGTCGTTTTTGATGTATTCGTGAGCAAGTTGTTGATTAAATTGTTTGCCGCGTGGAGAAAAGAATATAATTTTGCCCTTGTTTTTAATAGAATCTATCGCGTTTCCAAGCACATCAGGACGCATAACCATCCCAGCGCCACCGCCAAATTGTTCGTCGTCAACACTGCCATAATTGTTGATAGCAAAATCACGAATATTTATTGCATTATATGACCAAATGTTTTTTTCCAAAGCACGTCCAACAACCCCTTTGTCAAGGGTTCCTGGAAACATATCTGGAAAAACAGTCAATATATTAAAGTGCATTTTATCTGTTCCTGTGTTTTTCTGCGCATGCAAAACATATTTTTTGTAATTTATCCATAGGTACCATATAACCATTATGTTTAATATATTCGTGACGTTCGCATTCGACATCGGATCTGGTTATTCTGGGACACACGAAAGATTGTTGTGAATAATTCATTGTTGTAATTCCGTTTTTTATTTACAGTGGCATCTTCTGGAAAGCCCGTACATCATTCTTGTTCGGTTAACTTGTTCTACTTCTTCTAATAAATCTACGATATTTTTTGATTTATACGGATAACCAGGAATTTGATTGCTGTAAGGGCGTTCGCTGTAACAATAAGCGGTTATTTGTGAATTAAGATAATCTAAGACCTTTTTTCTGATGCTTGGTGTTGGCATACAAGAAATCATGTCGATTGTGCAAGATACCAAAATCCATTTTGATGTTGAACAAAAAATTAAATCATTTTGTAAATAGTGATTTATATTTTCGCGGGCTTCTTTATATTCGTTGTATTGTTTAAAAACTATCTTTTGATTTATTCTCAGTGCTTGTTTTTCTGCATAATTCATCACAGATAATATAACGCTATTGAATTTTTTGTCTGTCAGGTCACCATTGAAACGATAATTTGTTTTAATTTCGTAATTCATAGCGCAATCCTATCTTACAACAACTGTTCTATGTTCTGTATCAACATTTGCGCCTTTAAAAGAAACCATGTTGCCATTGTCTAATTCAATAATGTCGCCGGCACCAAAGTTTTGAAAACCGTCAACAACACCAATTTTTTTGCCGTCTTGAATAACGTCAAAACCAATTAAATCAGACTGATAATATTCGTCTTTCTTTAATTCTGGTAAAACATCACGTGAAATATAAAGGTGTGTTCCGCGCAATGTTTCAACAGTATTTCTATCATCAATACCATCAATTTTTGCAATAATAACATTTTGCTTTAATACACGAATAAAATGTAAAGCATTGCTTTCACATTTATCGCAAATAATATGAAATTTTTTAAAATCTTCGGGTTCTGCCGCAAAAGATTGCACACGAAATTCACCACGGATTCCCTGTGGTGCAACAATTTTTCCGACCAAGATTTTGTTTTCTGTATTCATACTATAAAATTGCCTGGCGGTTTCCCGCCAAGCGATATAGAGCAAAATATTATTCAGCAGCAGCTTCTGTTGCAGGTGCTTCTTCGGCTGGT
>CAMVAB010000077.1 GCA_947165335.1 uncultured Pseudomonadota bacterium
AATTATAACGCCCTGCAAAAGATAACGATTCGAAAGATACACCTTCCATTAAATCGCCATCACTGCACAAACAAAAAGTGTGCGCACGAATACCACGCATTTTTTGTGATAAAGCAACCCCCACAGCATTTCCAACACCCTGGCCCAATGGTCCGGTCGTTGCATCGACGCCGTCAATTCCGTATTCAGGATGCCCAGGCAATCCGCCAATTTTGCGGAAAGTATTTAATTCGCCAATTTTGTATCCTGATAATTTTAATATTGAATATAACAATGCGGAACCATGCCCCGCAGACAAAATAAATCTATCTATTCCGCGACGTAAATGGTTGGCAAAAATACATGTGATTATTTCAGCGGCATCCAGCACAATTCCAACATGTCCACTGTGCGCAGACAGCACCGCACCCAAAGCATTACTTTTGGCGATATTTGACATTTGCTGTAATTGTTTGGCATTAAACTTCATTTTATGATATTATATCACAAAAAGGATGATAAATAAAATGTTAAAAATATGGACAGATGGCAGTTGTTTAGGAAATCCTGGGCCTGGGGGTTGGGGATTTATTGCTACTGATGGGAAAAATGTTGCCCAGCGTTGTGGTGGTGCAGAATGCACAACAAACAATCAAATGGAATTGACTGCTGTTATTCGTGCATTAACCGCTGCAAAAAAACATGATGAAATCGAAATTCATACCGACAGCCAATATGTAAAAAACGGCATGGAAACTTGGATTGCGGATTGGAAAAAACGTGGTTGGAAAACATCAACCAAGAAACCTGTAAAAAATGTAGAATTATGGAAACAACTTGATGAAATTGCATCATCAAAGAAACTTCATTGGGTTTGGGTCAAAGGTCATGCTGGCGAAGAATTTAACGAACGCGTTGATGATCTGGCACGAACAGCTGCTGAAAGTTATAAAAAATAAAAAACGCCGAACGGCGTTTTTTATTTCACATGTTGAGCTATTTGCTTTTGTTTTGCTAATTCCTTCATATGCTTTATATAAACTTGTTTAGATTGGATGTTTAATAATTTACAAATATAATCAGCATGTTCCTTTGTCAAAGGTGAATAAATCGCTTCTTCTTCGGACACAACACTATAAACCCCTTCAAAATTCTGAGATTTAGAAAGCTTGTGATTATATGTGAAAAATATAGTTCCGCCATTAACACCATTATCGTGAATAGATGTAATAACACGTGGTGTTGGACGATATGTCACGTATGGTTTTTTCTGTGTTGGCGCAATCTTTTCAACAACATAACAAACAAGACCTGGCATCATTTTTGTTGTATCCAAAAAGACACTTAATTCTGTGACATTATCGTTTAAATCTTCTGTGATTTTCCGAACGTTTTTTAGAGAAGTTAATACGTTTCCATCATTTAAATTTTCAACAGGAATCAATGATGTATCTATGGCTTTGAAAGTGTAATTTTTGTCTTTTAAATATTGTGTGAATTCTGCTTGGAACTTATCAAGATCAAAGTTTGGATCTTCTGCACTATAACCTTTGATTTTTGCAAATTCTTCCAACTCTTTTTCTACAGTTTCTTGATCCAATATTTTCTTTGGCGCATTATTAGTCGCATTAGAAGGTTTAAACAAATATTTTAGAGCAACTAAAACATCCTTCCATCTTGATTTTAAATCTTTTGTTTCAGGCATAACACTTTCTCTTTCATTATATTTTTATGCCCTCTCTCCACAGCATGTTTATTTTACTTAGCTTTTTGATCTAAATCTTTTTGATATTGTTGTTGCAATTGTTTAATTGCTTCAGCTTCTTTTCGTTTTTTTACCAAATCTGGCAAATGATAAATATCAACACCATTTATAGTAATTATACTATATGTTGTATAATTGCTGCCACCAATTATTCCTGTATGGCGATGATGATGACTTGGGATGATTTCTGTGTTTTTGCTATTGTTATAATATGCAACAGTATCACCAGTGTTCATATTAAGATACAAATTCTTTGTAGTGTGATCATGGTATCCTTGGTTAAAATCTATTACACGATAAACATTGTCAGTATCATTGACTGGAGTCAAATAAACCTTGTTATCAATTTTATCTTTTACAATACCGGATTCTTTTGTTCTTTCACAAGATTGCAAAGTAAACGCAAATAATGAGATAAACAATGTTGTCTTAGAGAGAGTTATCAAGTTATTCATCTTTTTCATTTTCGGGCCCTTTTTCATCATCTCTCTCGCCGTTAATCATACTACCCTTTGAATCCCGTTGCAACAATAAACATTTCAACGGAATCTTTACGTGAAGATGGCGGTTTTATATAATGCACATCTTCAAAATGTTCTTTGATTTGTTTTACCAAATCGTTTGTTGTGCCCCCAGTGAACGACTTTGCAATGAATGTTCCGCCATGTTTCAGCGCACGCAATGCGAAATCCAGCGCATATTCCAACAATACCATTTGGCGAATATGATCTGTCTTTTTATGTCCAACTGTGTTTGGTGCCATATCAGACATAACCACATCCGCGGTGCCACCCCCTATTTCGTCGTGTGGCAAATTTAATTTTTGTTCGAGCCAGCGCAACGCTTCATCACTTGTAAAATCGCCCTGATAAGTTTCAACACCGTTTATTGGTTTGATTTCCAATAAATCCATCGCGAATATTTTTGATTTTGGAAATTCACGCGCTACAAATTGCGACCAAGATCCCGGCGCAGCCCCCAGGTCAACAACAACCTGACCATTTTTAAAGAAATGATATTTTTCATTCATTTCTATGATTTTATATGCAGCACGTGCGCGATAGCCTTCTTTGTGTGCACGTTCAACATATGGGTCATGTGCTTGTCTTTGCAACCAAGCAACCGAAGATTTATGCTGTGCAATTTTTTTGTTCAGGATTTTCATTTAATTATTTTGCCCCTGGAAATCCACCTTGGGATTGCATACGTTGCATTACTGCTTCCATTCCACCCATGCGTTGAATCATCGCCATTTGACGTTTCATATTCAAATATTGTTTGATAATATGTTCAACTTC
>CAMVAB010000078.1 GCA_947165335.1 uncultured Pseudomonadota bacterium
GTCTGTTTTTGTTTAATGTAAGTGTTATGGCTGCAATGCCTGTAATTGCTGGCGCCGCGGGAACATATTATAATGGAAATTTGTATCAAAATCCTCAATCTCGTTATGTTGCTGGAAATGGTGGCTACTATAATTCTTACGGGGCAGGACGTGGTTATGGTCAACAAACAACAACAGTCACAACAAAAACAACAAAAAAAACATCTGTGAGAGCTGGACAAAAATCTACAAAGCAGGGCTTTGCATTGAATTTTGGTTTTGGACATGAAGATGCTGATTGGAATTTTGAATTGGATAAAGCTGGGTCAAAATTACACTATGATGACGTGTCTTGGAATATCATAAGTGGTGATGGTACGGTTTATTTTGGGGAATCTGTTCCTATGCAAATCAAAGTTGGTTTGCGTTATGGCAAACAATACGGCGAATCAAACATGATAGATGACGACATCAGTGAAGACGGGATGTGGGTTGGTATCACGGATGAATACGGCAACATAATTGGTATTGATGGTGCGCCGTCTATATCTGCTGGGACCAGCAAGAGCGGGACACAATATGGGTTTAACGCCGCATTTGGTTTGACGGACGTTTTTTCTATTGGCAAAGTGCGTTTTACACCGTCTGTTGGGTATCGTTATTTAAAATATGAATTGTCTACAAAAAGCAACAAGGGCTTAATGGTTGAAGTTTTACATGCTGACGATTTGCTAGACAATTGTCAACTGAATGATGACGGTGAAATTCAATGCAGCCCATATGTTGGTTTTGTGAACAGTTCAAATCAATTAATCGGATACGCAAATCTTGATGATGCATTGGCGGTCCCAACTGGTACAGCCAGACTTGATTTAGGCAGCACATACTATTATGAACAGCCAGGAAAATCCCATAAATATAAAACAGAATGGGCGGGTCCGTATATCGCTATGGATATGGAATACGATATAAATGACACTAATTCTGTTGTGGCTGGGGTGGAATTTGGTTTGCCTATATATAAATCTACTGGCAATCAGCCATATCGTATTGATTGGGCGCACCCAAAAAGTGTAGAAGACAAAGGCGGTTTGGGTGATGCATATCATTTGGGCTTTAATGCTTTGTGGTCAACAATGTTTAACAAAGTTGTTGGTATAACACTTGGATTTACTTATGATTATTACAAAGTTTCAAAAGCTGATGCGCGTACATATCTGAATGCGGCACAATATACAACTTGGTACGAAGAAGGCCGTATAACAGAAGAAGAATATAATTCTTACAAATCGCAAAATTGGGTGCAAAAAACCAACAGCGAAGTTGATTCTGTGTACAAATCTATGGGTATTCGTGCAGGTTTGAATGTCAAGTTCTAAGGTGAAAAATAAGTGAGAACTTTTTATAAATATCTCTGGTGCGCTTTGTTAATGCCTGTGTTATTGTGTTCTGGGGCGTTGGGTGTTACGTTGTCTGGTACGGTATCGGTTAATCAAACAAGTGCCACTGCAACAGAGGCAAAAACGAACGCTACTAATTCTGCGCGCAGACAAATTTTGTATAATGTTTTGTCCCAATATTCAGATAAAACAGCATTAAAAGAATTGTTGGATAAATCTTCTAGTGATGATTTGATGAACATAATTTCATCAACCAGTGTGGCAAACGAACAGATTTCAGCAGATTCTTATTCTGCGAATATAACAATGGATATTGATAATGTTGCTGCAAAAAAATTGTTGAACGATAATGATGTTCAAAACTGGATTCCTTTGACAGAAACATCGGAAAAATTTACTGCTTCTATTGTTGTTGCGAACGGCATTCCTGATTGGGCTGAAATCAAAAGAATCGCGCGTTCCGGGAATGTTGAAATAGAAACTCAGAGCATGAGTGGTCGACAAATAGTTGTAAAATTACCTTTGAATTACCGAACTAAATTTACTGCTGCTGTGCATGAAGCAGGGTGGAAATATTCTGATGACGAAGGCGTTCTTCATATCTGGAAATAAAATAGAATAAAGGGTGTATAATATGAAAAAAATATTTTTTGTGTTTGCGATGTTGGTTCCCTTGGCTGCTATTGCGGAAGATTCTCCTAATGAAACCAAATTTAATCTGAATGTTCGTCGTCTTGGGTTAGATTGGACAAAAACAGATATGAAAAATACTGAAGAATATCAAAATTCTTCGGTTGCTGCATTAAAAGCATCAGACCAAGAAACACTTAATGGCGTTTTTGATGTTGCGCTTGAATATGGGTTTGAAAGATTCAGATGGGATAATTCTTTGTTTATGGAATACGGTAAACAAACAATCAAACCGCATAACGAAGAAAAGGTTACAGATGAAAGCGCTGATAAAATATTGCTGTCGTCTGATTTAGCATATGCGTGTTGGGATTTTGATTCTTTTAAATTGGGGCCAATTGTTCGTGCGCAATACGAAACAGAATTTGCCGGTGATCCGCGTCGAAACATTTTGCGTCCAAATGCTGGTTTTGCGTTGTTTGATCACGACATTATTAAAACTTTATATACAGTCGGTGTATATGAATACGATTTTACTTACGCTGACGCAAAAGTCAGTAAATCTGCCATTGAAACCGGTTGGCGTATTGAATACGCATTAAGGGAAGGTGTTAAATTTTCAACAGATGGTTATTACAGAAGATATTTATCATATTCTCAATATGTCGGTGAAGATTTAAGATACGATTTTTCTGCTGTTGCGCGTCTTGATACAAATATTTGGGGCGATTTAACTATGGGGCCATATGTTAAATATCGTCGTGCTCATTCAAGAATGGCGGAACATTATGGTTCGAATACTTCTATTGGTATATCATTCAGTTATATCCATAATTTCGATTTGATGCGTAAATAAATCTACACATAACTTAAAATGCAAAACGACCCTTTGCCATGATGAAAAATTCATCTTGGTAATCAGGATTGTTTACATATGTCATAGATAAATGCTTATATTTTATTGTGTATTCCAAACTTGGTGTAGTGGCAAGATTTATTTTTTTATTTGTATA
>CAMVAB010000079.1 GCA_947165335.1 uncultured Pseudomonadota bacterium
TTGGATGTTAAGTTACCATATTTAGATGCTGATAATGCACGCAGACGTGAAATTGCAAAATATTATCGTGAAAATATTACAAATCCAAGAATCATTTTACCAAAAACATATGACGAAAATGCACATGTATGGCATGTGTTTGCAGTGCGTTGTGAAACCAGAGATAAATTATGTAAATATTTAAACGAACACGATATTCAAACAAATATTCATTACCCAACACCGCCACATAAACAAGGTGCATATGCTGAATGGAATAACCAATCATTTCCAATAACAGAAGAAATTCATCGCACAATTATGTCGTTGCCTATGTCGCCAGTGATGAGCGATGAAGAAGTAAAATATGTTGTTGATATTATAAATAAATTCTAAACTCTGGTTGCGGGAGAAGGAATTCGCTCGCTTGGCACATTTGTGCCGGCTGTGCGCAAATTTGTAGTTATTCGAACCTAGGATGGATTTCGCAAAAATAAAATTTTTGCGGCAACTGCGGATTTTTGCGTTTCACGCAAACCGGCGTGTTTCCACCCGCCTAATCCTTGTGGTGAACCACCTTTCTCGGTGGTTCAAATTCAACACAACACACATATTTAACAAAAAACACCCACAAGGGGGTGCTTTTTGTTAAATCTTGGTTGCGGGAGATGGATTTGAACCACCGACCTTCAGGTTATGAGCCTGACGAGCTACCGGACTGCTCTATCCCGCGATAAGCATGCCTATTATATATCTTTAAATCTGACTGTCAAATAAAAAAAGCATATAATCTTATTTGTTGCTGTGTATCTGGTTGCTTGCATTGTGTTTTTTTTATTGCTAGAATTCAACGTGTAAGGTTTGATTATGAAAAAATCTCTTAAAAAAAGATTTAGACGCTTTTTTAGATATCTTTATGGGTGGGGTCTAATTCAATGGTTTTTAGCCGTTGTTTACTATGTTTTAATCTGGTTTGTATATTTTACTTCCAAAAAAGATATTTCGGGCCTTGATATACTAAAAAAGTACGGCAGAAAACCTGCGATATTTGTTTTTTGGCATGGGCGAACAATGATGTTGTCGCCTGTGATTGCGTTGACTCGTGTTCGTGGATATGCAATGGCTGATCCACGAAAAGATGGTCGTGCAATTGCCAAGATGGAAAAGCTGTTTGGTTTACGAACCCTTTATGGTTCTTCTGCAAATGGCGGGGTGTCCGTATTAAAGAGGGGTATCAGTATTTTGAATAACGGAAAATATTGTTTGGCTTTGTCGCCAGATGGACCACGCGGGCCGTCTATGCGTTTTCATGATGGGGCATTATATTTTGCAAAAATGACAGGGGCACCAATAATACCAGTGTGTTATTCGTCATCACGCCCTTGGTTTTTAAATAGATGGGATCGATATTTATTAACGAAACCTTTTTCTGTAATCGCGGGCACTGTGGGCGAACCAATATTCATAGACAGAAAGACAAAAATAGAAGATTTTGAAACAATACGTAAACACCTCGAAGATTTAATGGTTGAACAGGCTAATAATTTAGATAAGCGTTTTACGTGTTTTAAGCCAGAACAAGATTTAACACCTGAAAATTTTAAAGATAAAGCGGTTATATTATGAAAACACCGAAATGGTTTTTAAAACATAATTTATTATCTTTGGTACTTTGTTTATTTAGTGCTTTTTATTTTGTTGGTACTAAATTAGTTTTTAATTTGCGCAAAAAACATGAATATGTATCAAAGCGTCCTGTAATATGTTTCGGGAATATTTTATCTGGTGGCGTTGGTAAAACACCTATTGTCAGACAGGTTGCTAAATTTTTTGATTCTCCGGTTGTTATGCGTGGGTATAAAAAAACAAAAGCGACATCTGATATAGGAGATGAAGCAAAAATGTTGTCTAATGACGGTATTCAGGTTCATGTTGGAAACAGAAAAAACAATTTGATTTTATTAAATAAACAAAAATCTAAATCACCAATAATAATGGATGACGGTTTTCAAAATTCATCTATTAAAAAAGATATTTCAGTATTGGTTTTTGATGAAGATATTGGTTTTGGAAATGGATTTTTATTACCGGCTGGGCCATTGCGTGAACCGAGATCAGCGATAGAACGTGCTGATGCTGTCATTGTTATAAAAAGAAAAAATATCGCACACGGATTTTCTTTGCCAACAAACATTCCGATATTTAATGCGTATAATAAAGAGATTTGCCCGTATGGCGAAGAAACAGATGTTATCGCTTTTGCCGGGATTGGCTATCCTGAAAAGTTTTTTAAAAATATTCCATCGCATATAATTGAAAAAATTTCTTTTCCAGATCATTACCAATATACTGATGTGGATATAAAGGCTTTGTTTGAAAAGGCGCAACAAAAGAATGCTAAATTATTAACAACAGAAAAAGATTGGGTAAGATTGCCGGATTGGGCAAAAAAAGAAATTCGTTTTTCTGCATTACAAACAGATATTGAAAATGTTTTTTATGATTGGTTAAAAGGAAAGGTAAATGACATCGTTAGTAAAAAAAGTTAAAATTTCTGGGGTTGGTATTCATTCAGGCTTGCCTGTGCATATAGTTGTAAATCCGTCAAAAAATCCGGGGATTTTTTTCAAAAGAATTGATATCAAAGGTTCTGATTTAATACCTGCAAAATATGATAATGTCGGTGAAACTTTGATGCGCAATACCACAATTGGTGATATAAAGGCCGCACATGTTCAAACTATCGAACATTTAATGGCTGCGTTATTTTTGGTCGGTATCGACAGTGCGATTATTGAGATAGATGGACCCGAAACACCAATCTTAGACGGCAGCGCATATGAATTTATCAAAGCCTTTGAAAAAA
>CAMVAB010000080.1 GCA_947165335.1 uncultured Pseudomonadota bacterium
AAGATTCAGACCTGGAATTAATGGATTTTTGTGATAAAAACGGTATTTGTTATCAAATTGTTTATACAAAAAAAGATAAAAAAATTCGTGAAACAAAACAAATTGAATTATCACATGAAAATCATCCGGCTATGTTGGAAATGATTTTGGAAACATCCGCAGAGAAAAAATCTGGATTACAAGAATTAAGAGATATTATCGGTGTTAAATAATAATATTTTTAATGTTTCGAATCCAATGAAAATGCTGGATGCGTTATGGGGACAAATTTCGCAATACAGTGATGATTTTTCAAAAATTTTAATTTTTTTACCGTCACGTCGTGCAATACGCAGTGTTGAAAAAATGATTGTAGAAAAAGCAGGGCATGCGACAATTTTACCAAATTTGGTACCTTTGGGAGATGGAAGCGATGACGATACAGAAGAATATCCGGATACCATATCAAATCGTGAACGAATTATAATTTTATCACGGTTGCTTTCGATGGATGCGAACATAAAAAATATATCAACTGCATTACCGATAGCGCGCGATTTTATTCGTATGCAGGATTATTTAGAAAACGAAGGTGTACAGATAAATGATATTGATTGGTCTGGATTAATAAATGATAAATATGCAACACACTTTCAAAATAAAGCACGTATATTGGATATATTAAAACAATTACCAAATGACAGATTGACAACAACTCAAAAAAGAAATGCAGAAATTCGTACATGGAAAAAATATTTATATAAATATGAATGTGTTATTGTTTGTGGTTCAACGGCTTCGGTCCCAGCAACGGCAGATTTAATGGAATGTGTTGCGAATATACCAAATGGCAAAATTATTTTATCGGGGAAAATATCCGGAAATGAAAAAGATTTTGAATTGGATACAAATCCATATCACAGTGAAAATTTGTTTTTGAAAAAATTGGGATTAAGTGCAAAAGACATTCAAACAATTGATGTTGGTGAAAGTAATATTGATATTATGAATATTGCTTTTGGTAATTCTGGTACACATATCGTTTGTGATTTGGGTAATTGTAAATTGATTGAATGTGCCCGCGAAAGTGAAGAAGCCCGGGTTGCGACAGAAATTACAAATCGTGCAATATTGGAAAACAAATCTGTTTTAATAATCACACCGGATGCGGCGGCAAATCAACGTATAAAATCTGAAATGGAAAATTTAAATATTGATGCAGATTTTTCGTCTGGGGTGTCTGGGACAACAAGTAATCTTGGACGTGCAATATTAAATTTATTTGATAATTGGATTGAAAACAATCCGTATGAATTTGAAAAATTATACAAAGAAAATAATTATAATTTATTTAATATGTTGGTTAATTTTATTGATTCAAAACAAGATTACACGTTTCAACCAATGTTTGATATTGAAAATGAATCTGATGTTCCAATTTGGAATGCAATACGTGAAACATCTGATATTTTACGTGATAATGATATTATATTAAATGTTTTAGATGCGCGCAGTTTTATTGCGGATGCCATAGGCAGTATTTCTATACGACCAATTAAATCAAATTCATGCAGTGTGTGTGTTCTTGGGACAATTGAATCACGTATGCAAACGGCCGATGTTATAATATTGACCGGGTTAAACGAAGGTATGTTCCCATCAACAGGATATGAAAACGCATGGTTGCCACGTAATATAGCGCACAAAATTGGATTGCCATCACCAAATAGAAAGGTGTCTTTGATGGCTTTGGATTTTATGAATTTATCATGTGCCCCAAATGTTTATTGGTTGCGTTCTGGGCAATCTGGTGGGACATTAACAACAGAATCGCGTTTTTTATCGCGTGTTCGGGTGACAATCGGAAACATTCAAAAAGATGATGAAATATTAAAATCTGAGCGGGCACGCGATGATGTTCCGTACAGCCCCCTGGATTATTCTGCGCCAATGCCACCAATTGATAAAAGTGATGTTTTTGTCACCGAAATTGAATTATTGATTCATAATCCATATGCGTTTTATGTTAAACATATATTGCGATTAAAACCTGTCGATGATTATTGGGTTTTGCCCGATGCACGTAATTTTGGAAATATTGTTCATGATGTAATTGAAAATGCAAAAGATTTTAACGCACAAAAATTAATTGATGAAATGGATGCGCGCGCAAAACAGGTTTTACCAGATAATTCAATTTTATTTTATTTTTGGCACAAACGTTTTTGTGAAATTGCGCCGTTTGTTGAAGATTTCTTTAAAAATAAATCGATTAAATATAAAGAAATCTTGGGTTCTGTAAATATTGCCGGGCGTAATGTTCGTGCGCGTGCAGATATTATATGGGACGGCATTGTTATGGATATAAAAACAGGCACACCACCAACAAAAAAACAATTGTTGGATGGCACAATGCCACAATTACCATTGGAAGCATTTATAATGCAAAACGATGGATTCCCATTAAAGATGAAGGACATTTCAATAACGCCGATTATACAATTTTTACAATTGAAAAATGGAAATCCTGATTTAATAGAATATCGGGATGAAATTGCGCAAACGATGATTGATAACAGTGTGCAAAAGGTTCGTGAATTATTCGGGCAATACAGCACAGATAAAATCGCATCATACGAATACCGTGAAAGTGTTGGCGCAAAATATCATGAATTTGACGACCTTGCACGGGTTAACGATTAATTTTCTGTTTACATTTTACGGTGTATATTTTATAATAAATTTGTCAGCAAGAGTTTTGCTGATGGGGTGTAGTTACCCGATTAAACGGCGTCAAAGTAAAGACGAAAAAAATCTCCAACTCTGTTATGGT
>CAMVAB010000081.1 GCA_947165335.1 uncultured Pseudomonadota bacterium
CACATAACTGGTGTTGGGATTCCGAGTTTTTCTGCACGATGGATAAGACCGCGCAATGCGAACACACCTTCTACTGTGCCGGTATATTGTTCACCACGCGCGATTGCTTCGCCAGCGGAAAAATTGCGCGATGTTGGCGATGTTGCAGACAAAAACAAATCACCGACGCCACAAAGCCCATGAAATGTTCCGCAATTTGCACCCATTTCAACAGCAATATCAACAATTTCATCCCAAGCGCGAGTAAATATCAACGCACGTTCATTTTCACCACCGCTTTTAATTGTTAAATATCCAGATATCAAAGATTCAGCATTTTTACCAACGCCACAAATTTGTGCACCGATAAAATCAGTACTGTCTTGCAAATAAAGTGCAGATAATGCAATATGGCCACCTGCTCTAACTTTGTCATTTCCGGCGATTGTTGAACCCGTTGGAATACCGGTTGCAACTTCACGTGCAAATTGTGGACCTGATAAAACACCGAAATCAACACATTCTGGAATTTCTTCGTTTAAAATTTCAGACATAAATTGTCCGGTTTCACCTTCCATCCCTTTTGTGCAAATCAAAATTGGTTGTCCATTATAAACATTGCGCATCTTTTTAACTGTTTCCCTGAAAAAAGCAGCCGGTGTAACAATCAACCAATATTCACAATTTTTTAAATCATCCATATTGTCTGTGCGCACAACCTTTTCTGGTTTTTCTAAATCAGCCAGCCCATCAAAAATACCGCCAAAGCCCCAATGAATTACATCATTACCAGATTTTGCACATGTATAAGCCAGCGCTGTTCCCCATGCACCTGCTCCAAAAACACCTATATTCATTTCAACTTCCTTATTTTTTTCTGCAACAATGGCACAACTATCAAGCAATCATCCGACAAATCAAGCGCCTGTTGATACGCACGCAAAGCCCGCTCTTTATCACCGTATTTTACATATAAATCGCCCAAATGTTCATAAAGGGACGATGTTGTCAGTGCTACTTCGCCAACACGTTCCATTATTTCGAGTGCATTATATATACCCTCTTTTTTATAAACTATCAACCCCAAAATATCCCACGCATTAACATCAGACGTGTTCATTTGTATCAACATCATCGCATATTTATACGCCTGGTCTAAATTACGGTTTTGTTTTTCCCACATGCGTGATTTCAATAACATTATATCAGGTGACATTCTGATATCATATTCGTCTAATTTATCCATATCTTTTTGTGCGGCCTTTAAATCACCAAACATTAAATTAACATGTACACGCTGTTTTAGTAAATAAATGCGTCCATTATCATTTAAATTTTTGTTTTTCAATCCACGATTTATAAACCGCAAAGCCGCACGTTTGTTACCATTTTTAATATTTTCGCGCACAGCTGTATTCAAAGCATAAACGAACAATGGATTTTTATATGCTACTTCTTCTATTGTCTTTATGTCGTTTTCTTTTTCAGCCACTTTTAATTTCGCATATAAATAGAGCGGACTTGATTTATCTATGGCATTAAAACAAGTTTTATAATCGCCCATATTATAATAATAATATTGACCAAGATAATAATTTACAGCGTCTAAATTTGCATCATTTGATATAAGCTCGGCAAATCTTAAAAACATCAACGATAAATCTGTATAAATCATTATCTGGGTATGTGAAATTGTTTGAATAATGCTGAATACTAAATTATTTTTAAAACCGTCAAAATTAGACCAATCTGGAATATGTGGATAATCTAAAATATACATACTGCCCGGTTTATTAACAAAATCATCCCGTAATATTTCCATGTCTTCGAACATGCCATTTTTCTGATAGAAAGACATTAAATAAAGATAATCGTTAACATTCATAAAATCAGGATGAACATTCGCAAATTCTTTTGCCGCCCCTTCTATATCATTATTTAATACAGCAATTTGACCACGAACAAAAGCCTTCCATGAATCATGTGTTTTTAAAGAATTGATAAATTTTATTGTTTCTTTTGTTTTACCCTGCTTCACCGCTGAAAATATACGCAAAGGCGCCGCAATCAAAGATTCATCTTTTTTGTGACGTTCATAAACATTCTTCCAATTATCTTGCTGAATCAAATATGCATCATAGGCAAGACTTGATACTACATCTTTTGAAGATTTTAACTGTTTTGGATTTTCAGGCATTTTTCCACCAAAAAAATCTGAAATTATTTTAATGTTTTTTACTGTTTCTACATCGCTTTTGATATCAGATATCATTTGCGAAGCATTTGTAAAATCATTGATATATAACGCATGCTGTGCCGCTAAAAACAAACCAAAATCAGTATCAGCAACGGTTTCAACCTGCCCTATTTTATTTAGATTTGTTTCAACAATTCTTTGCACACCTAACAGCGAGCAAAAAACCATTATCGCAACCCAAAGCGATGTCGTATAAAAACTTTTAATTCCTTTCATAATAAAATATGTTAGAATAAATCTTATGAAAATAGAAGAAAAATTTATT
>CAMVAB010000082.1 GCA_947165335.1 uncultured Pseudomonadota bacterium
AATTAATTGCGTCACATCCGTTGCATGATCGTGATGCTTCGCGTATGTTGGTTGTTGATGGTGAAACAATATCTGATAAACATATCAAAGATTTTGTATCTTTTATAAAGCCAGGCGATGTTGTTGTGTTCAATAATTCTCGTGTTATACCGGCGCGATTTGCCGCAAATGATCACGAGATAACCTTACACACAGCAGTTGATGACAAGAATTGGTGGGGGCTTTGCAAGAAATTTAATAAAATCAACATTGGCGATATTTTAACTATGTGTGATGGAACGCAAATCGAAGTTATGGACAAAGACGATGAAAGTGGTTTATTGCTTCAATTCAAATGTGATAATGTTTTCGATTTGTTAAATAAATACGGCAAAATGCCTTTGCCACCATATATGAAACGCGAAGAAGAAACAGAAGACAGGGAACGTTATCAAACTGTTTATGCTGATCCGCTTGGTTCTATGGCTGCGCCAACTGCAGGCCTTCATTTCACAGATGAATTATTAAGTGAAATTGAAAAAGCTGGGGCAAAAATTGTAAAGATTACTTTGCATGTTGGTGCTGGAACTTGGATGCCGGTCAAAACAGAAAACCTTGATGAACATAAAATGCATAGCGAATGGTGCTGTATTACGCCCGAACAGGCAGATATCATAAACAACGCAAAACGTATAATTGCAGTTGGCACAACTTCTATGCGAACATTGGAAAGTGCTTCACAACTTGCAAAACAAAATGGTTTTAACGGTCGTGTTCAACCAATATGCCAAACAACAAATATATTTATTACCCCGGGGTATAAGTTTGGTGCGGTTGATGTATTATTAACGAATTTTCATTTGCCAAAATCAACATTGTTTATGTTGGTATCTGCGTTTGCGGGTCTGGACGAAATGAAAAATGCTTATAAACATGCGGTAAGTGAAAAATACAGATTTTTCAGTTATGGCGATTGCTGTTTGTTATTCAAAAAGGATGCGTAAATGAAGTTTGAACCAACGGTGCATACATTATCAAATGGTATAACAGTTATTCTTGATCCTATGGATATAGAAACTGTTGCGATAAAGATAAGATTTTTGACAGGTGCTCGAGATGAAACACCAGAAAACCAAGGTATAACACATTTTTGTGAACACATGTTATGCAAAGGAACACCGACATTACCTTCAAACAAAACAATAAAAGATTTTTTAGAAAACCGTGGCGGAACATTTAATGCTTCAACGTCTCAAAGCAAACTGCATTTATTTGGTCGTATAATTGCAGAAAATACTTTTGATTTGTTAAATGTTTTTGCGGACCAACTGCAAAATTCTTTGTTCGATGAAAAAAGAATAGAAATTGAACGTGGGGTAATTTTAGACGAATCTCGACGTGCACATGGCAGCAATAGCAGAAAACATGAAGATTTTATGGAAAATAATCTGTTAGGTTTTTCGGCGTTTAGAGTGTTGGGCCCGGACAAAAACATAGAATCGTTTACACGAAATCAATTACTAGATTGGATGAAACAACGTTTGTCTGCTAAAAATTGCACCATATGTGTATCTGGTCGTATAGATGACAAAGATGCACTGTTAAAAAAGATAGAAAATTTATTTAATTTTTTACCAACACATGATGTGCAAACAAATCATTTTATTAAATATAATCCATGTGATAAATTTTTACATGAAGCATCTATAAAAAATGTTTGGACAGATATAGTCTTTCCTTTCTTGCGTCCTGATACATATGAAAATTTCCGTGTAAATCTTGCAGAATCAAAATTTCACAAATATTTAATTCAATCATTAAATGAAACTTTGCGTCAAAATAATGGGTTGGTTTACAGTATAGGAATGGGAATGTACGGTAACGAAACCGATGGTGTAAACAGTATTCATACAGAAACATCGGCTGAAAATCTAGGGCGCGCAGTCGCACTAATTGCGCAAACTGCTTACCGTGTTTATAACGTTGATAAGATAACCCAATCAGATATAGTAAGATTTCATAATATTCATAAATTAGCGGACGCAGATTTTCTTGAATCTGCGACACGTCGTTGTGATGTTTTGTTGTCGCATTGGACAGATTTCGGTAAATTATATGATTTTAAGGCTGTGGTCGAGATGGACGGAAACATCACGGCAGATGAAGTTATTGCTGCATCAAATGGTTTCTTTAATGGACCTATGTCTGTAATGAGTTTTGGTGCAGAACATAATTGTGATTTAAAACAAATATGGAATGATAATTTTAAATAAGGAAACAAGATATGTCGTTAAAATATAATTTGATTGCAAAAGATGGTAATGCGCGTCGTGGTTCTGTTGAAACTGCACATGGAACATTTCAAACACCTGCATTTATGGCGGTTGGAACGGCTGCTACGGTCAAAGCATTGACAATGGATCAGGTCGCAGCTACGGGAACACAAGTTATATTGGGAAACACATATCATCTTATGATGCGTCCGGGTGGTGATTTGGTTGAAAAGATGGGCGGACTTCATA